>CAYYAV010000207.1:0-3709 GCA_964469865.1 uncultured Fusobacteriales bacterium
ACATTTTTAATAATATTTACTATAATTTCATTTATAGCCAGAATCCAGTCAATTACAATAGTATTTCCTGTATCTCTTACATACTGGGAAGCTGCTACTCCAAAAAATAATGAAAATATTATACAGGGAACCATAGCACTGTTTGCCATAGCAGAAAAGACATTAGTTGTAAAAAAAGCCAATACAGTATCTTTTAAGGATGTCTCCTGAATGGTTCCGCTTACCCCGGTATTCTGAGCAACCTCAGTCATATGTGCTACTCCTGTTCCCGGCTGTATATAATACGACAGTACTACTCCCATAAAAGCTGATGTCAGTGTAAAGAATATTATCCATTTAAATGTATGGATTCCCATTTTCCCTACATCTCCTGAACCTCCTCTTCCTACTGCAACTATAACTGCCGACATTACAAGCATTATGACTGACATCTGAATAAGTCTCAGGAATACATCCCCAAATATTTTCAGGTTTGAGGCCCACGGACCTACAAATCCTCCAAATATAATTCCACCAAAAGTTGCAATCAGTATCTGGTTAGTCAGCGATAATCCGAACAATTTCTTATTTTTAGTCATTTTTCTCTCTCCTTTTCTAAATTTTTAGGAGCTAATATACTTTTACTTCTTGCTTGCGAAGGCACTCTGCCCTCCAAATTTATTATAATGGACTATGTCACTTATAAGATATTCATAAATACCTTTTTCTATAGGAATTCCTTCTTTCTGATATTTCTCGTATGTCAGCTGGCTGACCTCTCCGGGATAATAAACCTGTTTAAATCCTTCAGCTGCCGGAATATTATGTAACTCATCTTTTGTCCTTGTTATATTTTCTTTAAATTCATTCAGATTCATGAATCTTGAAGGGTCTATTATAATAAATGTATGTCCTAGATCCCTTCCCTTATCAAGCTTATCATACATGGAAGATACATGACCTCCGAAAGGAAGCCCCAGCATAACTCCAGAAAGTATATCAACTATCATCATAAGTCCATATCCTTTAGGCCCTGCAATAGGAAGCAGTGCTCCTACATCATGAGGATTTGTTGTTGGAACCCCTTTCCTGTCAACTGCCCATGTATCAGGTATTTCCATATTTTTAGAACGGGCATCAAGTATTTTTCCCCATGCCTGGACTGAGGTTGCCATATCAAAGACAATTGCCCTTCCTTCTGAAGCGGGAGCCCCAAATCCTATAGGATTTGTCCCATAATAAGGTTCTCTTCCCCCGAAAGGTACGACCATAGGATCAGACTGACATACTGACAGCCCAATCAGATTATTAGCAGCCACTTTTTCCATATAATAAGCCATTGTTCCACTATGACTTAGCTTCGATATCCCAACAATTGCCACTCCATTTTCCTTTGCCATTTCCATAGCATATTTTAACGCCTCGTTAGCCACATACTGCCCTATTCCGTTATCGCCATGAAATATTCCTGTACATGGCCCCGTTTTTTCAAAATACATCTCCGGATCAATTGTCACACCTCTTTTTGCAATCCTTTCCGCATAATAGTCAACCCTTACTGCTCCATGTGAATGAATTCCACAACTGTCAGCAAATACAAGATGTCTTGCAACTTCATCTGCATGTTCGGATTTCAAACCTGCTTTTTCCAGTTTATTTTGAATAAGGTTATGCAGTTCCTGTGGAGATACTATAACTACTTCATTCATTTTTTTCACCCTCTTTAAGATTAATTTATATCATCTATAATTTATCATTATGAAACTATAATGTTTCCTTTTTTCCACCATTTTCACTTGCTGCACTGAATATAACCATTCCTATTAATAAGAGGACAGATGCCAGGTAAAATCCTGCCTGCATAGAACCAAACTTATCTGCTATCCATCCTGTTACATAAGGTGCTGTAATTGCAGCAGACATACCGATAAAGTTATATGCACTTAAAGCTGTTCCTAACGCTTCTTTCGGTGAATTTTTAGTAACATAGGTTACAAGAATAGGATCAAGAGCCAGTTTTCCAGTCAGACCATATAGAATAAGCATTAAAATCAGCATTGTCCTATCAGTGACATAAGCCATTCCAAAAGTTGAGATCAATGCCAGAGGAACAAGAGAAAACACAAATATTTTAGTTTTTTTAAGTTTATCTGAAAGTCTTGAGATTATCAGTGCACCAGGAACAGATGCCCATGGTACCAGTGAAGCTATAAATCCTACACTTGTCCCTTCAAATCCACGCTCTGTCTGAAGGAACTTAGGAAGCCATGTAATTATAACGAAATTTGCATATATTGAACAGAACAGCAGTAAAAATGCACACATGAGATTCTTATTCCTAAATACTGACAGACCTGACTGTTTCTCTGATTTCACTTCCGTTTCTTCAGATTTTCTGATTTCCTTCCCGGCATCTTCCGGTTTTATAACCCTTTCTTTTAAAGTCATGAAAAGCAATCCTACTATAACTGTCGGTACTGCCATAATAAAGAAAGGAAGACTCCAATGATGGCCTTTTTCCAGCACAAGATAGCTTGAAAGGAGATATCCTCCCGATGTTCCGAAAGCCATTCCACTATTTATAATTGCCGTTCCCAATGTCAGACTTTTTGTCGGTATAGCTTCTCCTGATAATGCATACTGTGGTCCATAATAAGCACCTTCACCTATTCCTGTAAGTGCACGGTAAATCATAAATATTCCCAGTCCGCTCGCTACACCACTTAATCCGGTAGTTATTCCAAAAAGGACAAACCCGAATGCTATCACTATTCTTCTTCCAATTATATCTCCCACTATCCCAAAAGGAATCTGCATAATCGCATAAGTCAGGAAGAATATGCTGTTAACTGCTCCCAACTGTGTATTGTTCAATCCAAATTCTTCTGCTATCTTACCCATGACAGGTCCTAAAATTGTCCTGTCTGCATACATCAGAATCCACCCGGCAAAACATAATGCTACTACTTTCCACCAGTACTGTTCTGAAACATTCATTGCCTTATATCTTTTTTCCAGCATGTTCATATTATTTCCTCCATTTCTGATATTTTCCTCTTATTCCTAAAACTATTCCTAATAACATATCATACCCCGATGTATGACCTATTTCAGTTATGTCCTTGACTGCTTTTCCAGTATCTTTTCTCAACAGATCCAATATATCTTCACTGACATATCCTCTATTAAAAGCATCGAAATATTGCCTACTTATATCAGTTGTTGAATTTCCATACTTCAGAACTATATTTTCTCCACATAGACGGCATATGAAGGAATAGCCTGTTAACAGGTCATCTCCAGACGGCGTAAGCCCTTTCCCTCTACCAGTGAGATATTTCTGTATCTCTTCTGTCAAGCCATTTGAAAATTTTTCTTCAAGTTCATTTTTTATATTACCCAGTCCTGATTTATTTTTCAGATCCATATCTTCTATATTCTCCATTATATTCTTAAAAATCTTCTGCCTGTATTTCATAGAATATATATAAGGTATACGCAGTTCTTCTATTTTATTTAGAGGAAGGTTTAATACTTCAACTCCACCATCTGTATAAAAGACCATTTTCCCGTATCTATGTACTACTATATCTCCTGTCTTGGCTTTTCTTATTATTTTTTCTATTTTATCATCTGAAATCCTACATCCAAAACTTACAAGTTTTTTTTTCAGTCCGGAAATATAGACCAGATTTTCTCCAAACTTAATATTTAATGAATTCTTGAATAT
>CAYYAV010000208.1:0-3706 GCA_964469865.1 uncultured Fusobacteriales bacterium
TCCTGTAGGACATGCTGTAGCTGCTATTATATATGGTTCATTTCCCGAAACGGCATGGGAATGTGCTTCTATATCTTTTTCCTTTTCCGATTCAAGTTTTTCAGCTTCCTTGACATTTATTATATCCAGTACCTCTTCAGGAGATTTTGCATTTTCCAGAGATTTCTTAAAATCATCATCCAATAGTAATTGTGTCAGTCTTGCTAATGTCTCTATATGGGCATTGTTTGCCCCAGCAGGTGCCGCTATCATAAAAAAGAGCTTTGAAGGTTCTCCATCCATTGAACCATAATCTATTCCTTTTTCTGATCTCCCCATTGCCAGTGCAGCATATTTAACATATTCTGTCTTAGCATGAGGTATTGCTATGCCTTCCTCCAATGCTGTTGAGCTTTGGTCTTCCCTAGCATTTAGTGCTGCCACATATCCTTCATAATCTTCCAGTACCCCTGTATTATCGTGTAATTTTGCAAGTTCCCTTATTACATTTGCCTTATCTGTTGACTGGATATCTAGATTTATCCTTTCCTTGATAAGTAAATCTGATATTTTCATATCTTCACACCTTTCTTTATTTAATTTTTAATAATTTTCTCTTATTATATCTATTTCACTGTATAACCTGTTAACAAGCTCCTCTTCTGCCAGTCCATAGGAGTATGCTGTAGCACTTCCTGAAGCTACTGCCAGTCTGAACGAATCTTCAAGAGACATCCCTTTTACATACCCTGCTATAAACCCTGCAACCATTGAATCTCCTGCTCCTATAGAATTAATCAGGTTTCCTTTTGGCACGGAAGCTTCCAGCACACAGTCCTTATTTATTAGTAATGCTCCTTCTCCTCCCCTGGAGAGGATGACATTTTTTATTCCTCTTTCCAAAAAGAACTTACATTTTTCTACAATTTCAGATTTTGTTTCTATTTTTCCTCCAAACATTTCTCTGAGCTCATGGATATTAGGTTTTATAAAAAAATTATTATGCATATTTTCCTGTAACAGATTGCCTCTAGTATCCAGCACTATTTCTACATCTGCCTTGACTTTTCCAGAAAGTTCTTTATATATACTGCTGCTTACCGAAGATGGGATACTTCCTGAGAGGACTAAAATATCCCCATCTTTTAAATCTGACATTTTACCTATAAGCTCCTCCAGTTTCTCTTTGGGAATTTCTGGTGATACCCCTGTCAGCTCTGTCTCTTTATCATTTGCATTTACTTTTACATTTATTCTTGTATATCCTTCAAGTTCAACAAATTCAGTCTTTATCTTTTCCTTTTCCAGATCTTTTATTATAAAATCTCCTACAAATCCTGCTACAAATCCGATTGCTGTAGACTCCAATCCAAGATTTTTCAAAACTTTGGATACATTTATCCCCTTTCCTCCTGCCCTGAAATTGACTTCCCTTGCAAGATTCAGGTTCTCCAGTTTCAGATCTTCATCTAGATACATATCGTAATCCAGTGCCGGATTCAATGTTAATGTGTAGATCATATCTTCCTCCTAATTATTTCATTATATAAAATATTTTTTATATTTACTATTCTTCCTTATAGACTCATCACTGGTTATAATCTTACAGTTCCCTATCTTTGCAAACTGTATATTGGAAATTTTATTAAATTTTGTTTTATCTGCCAGGATATACTTAAATTCAGAGAGTTCAAGTACTCGCTTCTTTATTATTGATTCATTTAATTCAGGAGTTGTGAACCCTTTTTTCTCATCTATTCCGTTTACACCTATAAAGCATCTGTCAAACCTATATTTTTCAAGGGATTCTATTGCTTCAGCACCTACTATGGCTCTTGTCGTGTCTTTTACTTCCCCTCCTATTATTATTGTCCTTATCTTATTTCTTGTTAATTCTTCTATATGCATAAGTCCATTAGTTACCACTGTAACATTCTTATTCTTCAGTTTATTTATAAGATAAAAGACTGTTGTTCCTGCATCCAGATATATGAACTCATTGTTTTTTATAGTTCTTAATGCTTTTATAGCTATTTCTTTTTTTTCATTTATATTTTCTCCGAATCTTTCTTCTACATTCTTATCATTTTTAATATCACTTATTTGGGATATTCCGCCTTTTATTTTATTCAGCAGTCCCTTATGTTCCATTTTTTCAATATCTCTTTTTATAGTTGAAAGGGAAACATCCATTATTCCTTCCAGTTCCTTATAAGTGATTCTTTTTCTTTCACCTAATTCTGATAATATTTTTTCCATTCTGTCTATTTCTAACATAATGATTACCTAGTTTCTAATTAAAATTATTTTTTTCTTTTCTTGTCCTTATAATATACCTATTTCTTCCTAAAGTCAATCTTTTTTTTCATTTTTTTTTCATTTTTTTCATTTTTTTTCATTTTTCAAATATTAATTTTTAAAACATCGGGATATTTCCCATTTTATAACATTATCGATTTATTAATTATTCCCTGTACAACAGATCTAAAAAACTGTCTATATTTAAAAAAAAGCTGTCTTAAAACAGCCTTTATCTTTATTAAAACGAATATACCGGTCTTTCATTTTCTATTGTAGTTTCTCCTCCATGTCCAGGATAGACCATGACATCTCCGGGCAATTCCATCAGTTTTGATATAGATTTTTTCATATCTCCCATATTCCCGGTTGGAAGATCTGTCCTTCCATAATTCATTTTAAAAATTGTATCACCTGATATAAGTATCTTATCTTCTTCATTATAATAACAAATTCCTCCGTGAGTATGTCCAGGTGTTTCAATTATCTTTAATCCGAATATCTCGTCATTTTCCCTAAGTTTTATCACTTCTGCATCTTCTGATAACTTAAAATCTAAGTCAAGCCAGATTGACAGAGATAACGAAGAGTCAAACAGAAAATCATAATCTCTTTCACTTATATATACAGGGACATTCTTATATTCCAATATTTCAGGAATTCCTATTATATGATCATAATGTCCATGCGTCAGAAGTATCCCTTTCAAATTTAGACCGCTTTCTTTAATATAATTTAAACTTTCAGTCATATCAAATCCTCCAGGATCTACAATATAACTCTCTTCTCCACAGCTTACTACATAAGAGTTTCCATTTGTCCTTTGATTTATAAACAATTTTACATCCATCTTCTCTCCAATTCCTTTCCTTAATTTTTTTTATCCAGAATATGTATATCCATTTGAGGATATGGTATTTCTATATCATTTTCATCAAACTTGAGTTTTATTTTTTCATTTAATTTCAGCTTCAATCTAAAATAATTTTCACTTTTAGCATAGACGTATACACAGAAATTCACAGCAGAAGGTCCTAATTCTATAACCCCTATTGTAGGCTCAGGAGATTTCAGGGCTAATTTTTCCTCTTTGTCCATTTCTTCCTTTACTATCTCATTTAAGAGTTCCTTTACTTTCAGAATATCACTATTATAAGAAACACCTACAATCAGATCCAGCCTTCTTACCTTTTCTTTAGTCATATTCCTTATCTCATTATTTGTTATTAGTCCATTGGGAATGATAACCTGTTCGTTCTGTGCAGTTTTTATACGTGTATAGAAAAGTTCTATACTTTTCACTTCACCTATATATTGTTCGTATTCTATCATATGCCCTACCTTGAATGGCTTAAAAGTAAGGATAATTAATCCCCCGCATATATTTCCCAGTGTTTCTTTGAATGCAAATCCCAGAACTATACTGGTA
>CAYYAV010000209.1:0-3698 GCA_964469865.1 uncultured Fusobacteriales bacterium
TCAGTGCATTTACTCCAAATTTTGCAGCTGTAGTATATAGCTGTGCTGTTTCCATTTCTACACATAGTACTCCAAATTTTGCCCATTTTTTCCATGCTTCAGGATCATCTCCATAAAAAGTGTCACTTGTAAGGACATTCCCCGCCTTCATATTAAGCCCTTTCGCCTTTCCTGCTTCATATGCCTTAAACATGAGTTTGGCACTTGCTGTAGGTGCATAGTCTGCTCCATTAAATCTCAGTTTATTTATAGCAGAATCTGTAGATGCTGCCATTGCAATAACTACATCCCTTATTTTTATATTCTCCTGCATTGAACCTGCAGTCCCTACCCTTATAAGATTCTTTACTCCGTATTCTGTAATAAGCTCATGAGTATATATTCCTATTGAAGGAACTCCCATTCCTGTCCCTTGTACAGATACCTTTTTCCCTTTGTATGTTCCTGTAAAACCGAGCATTCCTCTTACATTATTATATTGCACGACATCTTCCAGAAATGTTTCTGCTATATACTTTGCCCTTAACGGATCTCCCGGCAGCAATATAGTTTCTGCTATATCTCCTTTATTTGCTCCTATGTGCGGTGTTGCCATTATTATTACCTCCTAAGTTTTATTTTTATATTGATTCGTTTATTCATACATGGATATTTATTTAGTAGCCAGTATACACATCCATCTATTTTCTGACTTAACAGAAATTTTTATGTCGCTGAATTCAGCTTCTGTCAGAAGCTGCTCAAGTTCTTCTGCCTTATAGACTTCCATACCGTTAATCAACCTTTTCCATTTTTCATCCATCCTGTTTCTGCCATCTGTTTCAGTACATATTAAAAATGTACCTTCATTTTTCAGAACCCTGTGCACTTCCTTAAATGCTTTTTCTATAGGATTCCAGAAATAGATTGTCTCAAAAGCTGTGATCACATTAAATTTCTCATCTTCAAAAGGAAGGCTCAGTACATTCCCTTCTATTATATTACATTTTCCCTCTTCCACAGCTTTCCTATTCTTCTTTCTGGAAACTTCCACTGATAATGGAGAATAGTCAATGCCTGTTACAGTGCCCTGATTACATTCTTTCAGCATCAGTGCTACATTTACTCCTCCTCCGCAACCCACATCAAGAACATCATCATCATTTTTCAGTGACAGATGGGATAGTCCCCATTTTGATCCAGAAGAATGTCCTTTATTCATCAGGAAGATTATCATTTTTCCTAAAAATCCCTCAGGTTTTTTAGTGTTTTCAAAAATTTTTTTCAGCATTTTATCTACCTTCTTTCAATTCTTTAAAGCTTAAAATAACACTGAATTAATCTTCTCTCCTAAAAAATAATTTTTTCCTTTTCCATTTATAGTATAGCATATTTTTTTATTTTTATCATTCCCTAATAATAGATTACAGATTTCTTCCCATTTTTATATAGTCCTCTATTCATGCTCCTTACAGGAAAGTTCTTTTGCTTCCAGCTTAAATACACATACAGCATTTACCATCTTTTCATTAAATTTCCATTCTGTCTTTTTTGTAGTATGTTTCATAAGTTCCTGAAGTCCCTTTATTTTTTCATTATAGTCTTCTATAATCTTTACTCTCCCTGTTCCGATGACACTCTGAAATGCGGAAGTATATGTACATGCCATATCATCCTTACCATATATTTTATGATTTGTATCAAGTTCAAATCCTGCATAGTCATTTACTTTTATTATATCAAGTTTCCTTCCTTTGCTCCATGAAAATAGAATGTATATTTGCCATTTTCTTCTATAAATCCAAAATTTAATGGAACTATGTAGATTTTCCCGTTATCATTTAAACCAAGTCTGCAACAGTCACAATTTGAAATTATTTCTTTTATCTTACTATTTTCAATTATTTCACGGTCTTTTCGTCTCATATTAGTATCTCCCTCTCCAAAATTCTATAAAGGCACCAAACTAAATACACAAGTATTTTAGCCTATTCAATAAAACTGATAATACCTTATCATCCAGTATATAAATTAAAACTTCAGTTTCATATCATACCAGACTGCTCCCCCGTGAGATGATTCTGATATGCCTTCGTTTACAAATCCAAATTTTTCATAATACTTTACAAGCTTATCTTTACAAGTTAAGACAATCCCTTTTCTTCCCTGCTTTCTGGTATCTTCTATTACCTGCCGTAATACCTTTTCAGCAAGTCCCTGTCTTCTGTATTCAGGCAATGTATTTACTCCGAATATCATCTGCCATTTACCGTCACTATTGTGGATAGAGGGATTTTCAAACATTTCATCTTCAATAACTTCTTTATCAGATACCATTCCATTTACAAAAGAAACTATTTCCCCATTTTCATTTTCTAAAATCCAGAAACAGGCAGGATAAATTTCCAGTCTTCCTTTAAAACTTTCTTCTGTTGCAGCTTCTTCAACCGGAAAGCATTTTGCTTCTATTTCCGTCAGCTCTTTTAAGTCATCCATAGTTGCTTTTCTTATTTTCATTTCTTTCCCCTTAAAAATTCGTTTTAGTCAAAACTAGTCAAAAACTGTTTCCCATGTACTGCTTTTATATGCTTCAAAACATATCTGCACCTGTTTCTGAGTATTTCTGATCTCTGACAGTTCCGGCAGTTTATCTATTTCAAAATAACCCCTCTCAGATGTTTCTATATTCTTTTTAAATTCACCTTCACATTCATTAACAATGGAGCATAGGACAAAAATTTTACACACTCCATAGGGCGATGGTCCTAATCCACAGCCAAGATTGTTTTTTATTCCATCATGAATGGCAATTATCTTTTCAGCCTTTACACTTATCCCAGCTTCTTCCATTACTTCCTTTACAGTATTTTCTTCTACTGACAGGTCAACATCCACCCATCCTCCAGGAAGAGCCCATTTTCCGTCCCTTTCCTTTACGAGAAGAATCTTATTATTTTTAAATACTGCTGCACGGGTATCCATCTTAGGTGTCTGATATCCTGTTTCGTTACAGAAGAATTTTTTTACCTTTTCCAATGAAATATCTGTCTTCTGGGCAATAATTTCAGCAGAAATCTCTCTTATCCTTGTATATCTTTCCTTATCAAAGCAATCCTTTGCATAATTTAATCCTGCCTGAGCCAGACTTTGCAGCTCCATCGCCCATTTTAACCACTGTTCTCTATCCTTCATAAGTTCTCAATCCTTTATCAACTTATTTACAATACTGTAATCTCGTTAATGTTTTTTCCTTTCAATATTATTTTCCCTTTATTTATAATCTTTAAAATAACCGCTATCAGGCATATATCTGCTATTCTCTTCTATATATGCAACTTCTTCTCCAATATATTTTTCCCACCTAGATACATATATATCAGACTGTACTTGTATTCCAACAAATTCCGTATCATACATATTCGTTATTTCTTTGTATCTTTCAAGTGCTAATTCACTAAGCCTTGAACTCACTCTGCCTGAAGGAACTAAAATAGGATCCGGCATACCTGTATTGCCGCCAGTTGACGCAAGTTTTATAAATTCAGACAGTGCTTCGTTTTCTACCAGAGCCTCATTTTTAGCTAATCCCTGCCAACTTAATAAAACTTTATGGTTCTCCCGTATTTTTTCTAAAAGTTTTTTATTCAATGTTATCCATTTGAACTTTGAATATTTCAGTTCATCTGTTTCCAGAAGTTCATAGACAAGATTTCTAGTAC
>CAYYAV010000210.1:0-3698 GCA_964469865.1 uncultured Fusobacteriales bacterium
AGAGCCAATACATCAGTTACAAACAGCAAGTTTCTTCATGACTGGAGATATTTTTAGAATTCTTCAAATTTTTCAGGATCTATCATTTTATTCAGATCTGCAAGGGCAGTCATAGCATCTTTAGAATAAATGACTATATTACTTCTGTATGAAGGTTCAATTTTATTAATAGTAAATTTTTCAGTAAGAGCAGCACCGCCAACAAATATAGGGATATCTATTCCTGCCTCCCTTATTACGGCAACAGTATTTACCATTTCAGCAGCTGATTTCACTAAGAGACCGGAAAGACCTACAAAATCAGCTTTATGCTCTATTATGGCTTCCCTTATTTTTTCTGCCGGAGTATTGATGCCGAGATCAATAACATTATATCCGTTATTACCTATTATAATTCCTACAAGATTTTTTCCGATGTCATGAACATCTCCTTTAACTGTTGCCATAATTACAGTTCCTTTGGTAGAAGTTTCAGACTTTTCCATGAAATTTTCCAAATAGGAGACAGAAGCCTTCATAACTTCGGCACTCTGAAGTACTTCTGCAACTATGAGATCGTTATTGTTGAAAAGTCTTCCTACTTCATCCATTCCTGTCATTAAAGGCCCGTTTATGATATCCAGAGGCTGATACTTTTTTAGAAGAATGTCAAGAATATGATGCAGATCTTTCTTACTACCTTCTACAACCAGATTGGCAACCTGTTCTTCAGGAGTCATACTGGCTATGTCCACTTTTTTTTCAATAATTTTCTTCTCTCTGTATAATGACACAAAATTTGCTACAGTTTCATCGCTTGTTTCAAATAGAAGTTTATGTGAGAGTTCTATTTCCTTTTGTGAAATTTCATTTAAAGGAATAAGCTTTTCTGTATTGACTATAGCAAAATCAAGTCCTGCCTCATAAGCTTTTTCCATATAGTAGGAATTAAGGACTTCCCTACCTGCTATAGGAAGTCCGAAAGAAACATTGCTTACTCCCAGAATAGTCTTTACATTAGGCATTTCCTTCTTTATTTCTTTTATAGCCTCTATAGTTGAAGTGGCAGATCCTATATATTTCTGATCTCCGGTTGCTACAGGAAACACAAGAGTGTCGAATATGATATCCCTTTCATCTATATCATATTTCTTAGTAAGAAGATCATAGCTTCTTCTTGCCACTCTTAGCTTCTTTTCAAGAGAGACGGCCATTCCTTCTTCGTCAATAAGACCTACAACTACGGCAGCTCCAAATTTCTTAATTAGTCTTGCCATTTTTTCAAATTTTTCTTCTCCATCTTCTAGGTTAATGGAATTTATAATTCCTTTTCCCTGAAGATAAGTGAGGCCTTCCTCTATTACATTTATATCTGTAGAATCAAGCATTATGGGAACTTTAGCAAATTTTGAGACTTTTTCAAGAAAATGTTTCATATCACTTAGTTCATCCCTATCAGGATTGGCAAGACACACATCAATGACATCGGCATCCCCTTTTATCTGAAGTCTTGCTATTTCAGTAGCTTCATCAAATTTTTCTGCAACTATAAGGTTCTTGAAGATACGTGATCCTATGACATTTGTTCTTTCTCCTACATAGATGGGTCTGTTTTCAGGCTTAACGAGAGTGATAAGTCCGCTCAGTGCATTTTCGTTTTTTTCAGGATCAACTACCCTAGGAGAGTAGTTCACGCTTTTTTCTTTAATCCGTAGAATGTGTTCAGGAGTAGTTCCGCAGCATCCTCCTACTATATTCAGATATCCGTTTTTAAAGAATGTTTCTATTTTTGCTGCCAATGTTTCAGGAGTTTCTTCATATTTTCCTTCTTCATCAGGAAGCCCTGCATTAGGATAAACTGAAATATATGTATCCGATATATTATCAAGCTTCTTTAAAAACTGTGTCATAAATTCAGGACCTGTAGCACAGTTGAGTCCTATGGACAAAGGCTTCATATGGTGTACTGCATAATAGAAGGCATCGGCAGTCTGCCCGGCAAGGGTAGTTCCTGTACTTTCTATAGTAAAGGAGAGCATGAGAGGAACATGATAGTATTTATCCATGGCTTTCTGAAGCCCCATATATGCAGCTTTCAAGTTTCTTGTGTCCTGAATTGTCTCAAAAAGGATAAGATCCACATTTCCTTCGAGGAGGCCACAGGTAGCGGTATAATAGGAATTTATAAGTTCTTCAAAAGTTACTCCTCCTGTAACACTTATAGATTTATTGGAAGGTCCCAGAGCCCCTGCTACATATAAATTTCTTCTTTCATTAGGGTTTTCTTCCTTATATTCCCTGATCGCTTCATTTGCAATAATGGCAGCTTTTTTATTCAGTTCAAAAGCCTTATCTTCAAGATTATAGTCTCTTAACACTATATCTAATGCACCGAAAGTGTTAGTCTCTATAATATCGCTTCCCGATTCCAGATATTTTTTATGTATTTTTTTTATAATACCGGGTTCAGTTATTACAAGATAGTCATTACATCCTTCATATTTTTCACCACCGAAATCATCAGCTGTAAGATTTTCTTTCTGAAGCATGGTCCCCATTGCACCATCTAGTAATATTATCTTATTTTGTAAGTCTTCTTTTAGAAACTTATAAGATTCTTTATATTGAATATTGTTCACAAAATATCCTCCTTAATTTTACTATATAATTATTGTATCATATAATTCATCTAAAATAAATATGTATATACAAAAAAATTAAATATGATATATAGATAACTATAGTTGTTTTATATAATATATATATATGAAAGGCTTGACTTTGAAAAAGTATGGTTAAATTCTACTATTGAAATAAAATTAATTTTTTTTTAATTTTTGGAAAAGAATAAATATATTGAATTTTTTTTGAATATAGCATATACTAGATAAAATGTTTTTAGAAAAATAAAACACAATATATTGTGTTTTGGTATGAAAATAATTATAAAAGTATGCATTTACAGATAAGAACCAGATTTATTACAGATGTTATATCCGGTTATTGTAAATATATGGAAAGGGAAATGAGTATGAAAATAATAAAATTTGAAAAAAAAGACTGTAATCCATGTGCTATGGTTTCAGAATTACTGGACAGGAATGGTGTAGAATATGAGAAGGTAAATCCTTTTGATAATCCGGAGATGGCAGTGCAGTTTAAGGTAAGGAGCGTACCTACGACAATATTGATGGATAATGATGTGGAAGTTAGGAGAATAATAGGATTTAAGCCTGAAGAATTAAATGAAATAATGGAAATGATATAGTTTAACAGGATCAGTATCCAAATAATTCAGGTTTGAAATATAAGGAACCGGATATCTGGATACATTAGTAAAGGATATTGAATGTGAAAGGAAGATGGTAGATGGTTATATACTATGATTCAAAAACAGGAAATGTCCAGAGATTTGTAGATAAAATAAAGAAGAATAGACCTGAATGGAATTTTATAAAAATAGAGCCCTCTATGGAAATTGACAGAGAGGGTCATTTTTTAACATTTACTACAAAAATTGGACAGATCCCTGAAACAACATTAAAGTTTCTGGAAAATAAGAATAATAAGAGATATATAAAATCTGTAAGTTCCAGTGGAAATATGAACTGGGGAGAACATTTTGCCATTGCGGCAGACAGCATAAATGAAAGTTACAATATACCAGTACTGATGAAGTTTGAACTGTCGGGAACAAATATGCAGGTAGAATATTTTAT
>CAYYAV010000211.1:0-3661 GCA_964469865.1 uncultured Fusobacteriales bacterium
TATAGCTACCTGATACAACCCATGATGTCTCAAATACAGCTATATGTGCTAATGCAAGCAGTGCAAGTAATACAGCTCCTGTTGTATAGGACCATGGATTCACTAATATTTTTCTGTAAAATTTATTCTTTTCTATGTTATTAAAAATTTCCATATCACTCCATTTCTTCATACGGTCTTTTCTATGATTATATTCCATTCACCGGTGTCCGTACTCTCAACTTCTACATTATGACCTTCATCCCTTGCCCAGTTTGGAACATTTTTCATCGCACAGGAATGATCCACATTAACAGTAAGTATATCCCCAACTTCCATTTCTTCCATCTTACTCTGTACTTTTATCAATGGAACAGGACATGCCTCTCCCAGACAGTCTAAATTATATTTATTCATCTTGTCATCTCCTTCTTCTCTTTACAAATTTTTTTATTAGCAGATACACTGCTAGCAGCAACATTAACTGGACCGCCAATGAACCATACCATCCAATCTTATCAGGTAGAAATATGGTTACTTTGGATTTGGAAAAAAATGGGTCAAGGTATCCCATCAGTCCAGATCCGGAAATTGCACCTATCAGGAAAAAGAAAAATGAAATCCATTGCAGTTTGAACCCTTCTCCCATCCTTACCAGTGTCCCTGAAGCACACCCGCTTGCTATCACCATTCCAACTCCAAAAACTATTCCTCCAATAATTGTAAGGGGCGACAAAGGATAAATGGCATCTATACCTGTTAATTTCCTACCGTGAGAGTTCCATATAAAATTCAATATGACAACACCTATACTCCCTATTGATATTGAAAGAAGAAGTGCGTTTGTAATTGAAGAGGTCCTTGTCATTATAGGGTCCCTGAATGCGGCTGTAAAACAGAATCTGCTTCTCTGTAAAATTACTCCGAATCCGATTCCAAACAGCAGATACAGTGACAATTTTGCATCGTTTAAATAAATGCTGAATAAGGTTACAAGTACAATAAGTATCAGTGCTGACAGTACCTGTATCTTTTTCTTGTTTTTTATGTTTTCTGACATTTTTCCCCTTTCTATTTCATTTATCTCAATTATTAAGACTAATCATTTTTAAAAATAAACTGTAAATATTTTACTAATACATAAATAACTACTACCACTGCTATAAATTCCTGTATTTTCACTATTACCGGAAGCATTGACACGTTTCCCCCGGATTTCATGATAAATGCCGTCAGCATCTTCATTCCTATAGCGCTTATAACCATTGGGAACGTGAATGCTGAAATAGTCGGATAAAACTTCAGTTTCAGAAGCTTTGGAAAAACGGATAGGCAGTATATGTAAAATCCGGCTGAAATAGCAGCAAGTAAATACATTATAAATATATTCTTCTGTGGAAAACTGCTCATGTATCCTGCCAGAAGCAATGAAATCGGTGCTGAAAATACTATCAGCATCGGCTGCATCGGTTCAGGTATTTCCTTCATCAGGAAGAATACCCTGTAACATATTATAGACTGAACTATAAAATAGCATATAAAACCGAACCAGAATATCGTTTGCCCCAAAGAAATCATTTTATAGGCAGGTGCTGTTACACTTGCAGTCACTATACCTACATAAAGTATTGACCATGTAGTGAAAATTTCATTCATCTTGAACCTGAATGCAAATTTTACAGTAAACCACAGTATTATTACTATATTTAATGCAATCCCTATAAACCAGACTAATTTCCCTATTGATACAGGAAAGTATGTAGAGAGTATTGTAACAGACATAGGTGCTGTTGCAAAGGCTGCAGATGCAACCGGATTTTCCATAAACGTTTTAAATCCTTCAATATCCGTAACTATTTTTATTACAAGTATAACTAGAAGTATCATAGCAATTATTCCAAACACACACCTGTATATCTCCCCGTAGTTTCTTATTAAATTTCCTAAAGCTGCCAGTCCCAGAATAAGTCCTGATATCGGGTACGGGTATTTTGTTAATAATTTCTTCATTATCATTCTCTCCTTATAAAATTTATTTTTAAATGCCTTCTCTCCTATTATGATAACATTAGAGGCGGGACTGTCCTAACTACAACTATCCTATTTCCGAGGCAGTCCCTTTCTAATGATATATATTAAATTGGGAAAGACAAAATCCATACTACATTAAAGGCTGCCCCGTTTCCATTTTTACAGTCCAGTTCCTTAATACATCCACACTAGGGAACATTACAGGAGCTGCAAGGGCATCCCTCATAAGTCTTTCTAATGGTCCTTTCTTATTATAAGCCTGTCCTCCACCTATTCTCATCGCTATAGTAGCAGATTCCACACAGTTCTGGGAGCCTGTTACTCTGGCTGCCATTATTTTTGCAAATGCATCCGGCTCTTCCCTATCTAGAGCCCGTGCAGCTGCAATTAATGAATTTTCAGCATTCAAGGCATTATTATATAGGTTGAACAGATGTCCCTGTACAGTTTCAATTGATGCAAGCGACTTATCTCCCGGATATTTTCTGGATGTTGCATGCTTTTTAGCTTCCTCATATATAGTTCTTGTAAGCCCCGTATACACTCCTGCCAGTCCCGTCATAAAATATATTACATCTATATTTACAGGATATTTCTGATTTGCCTTTACTCTGTCTATATATATGGCATATTTATTATCAAGCTTCATATTTTCCATATGCATAGGACAGGAGTTGTTTCCCCTCATTCCAAGACCGTCCCAGTCACTTTCTGCAAATCTTAGCCCCTCTGCCCCCAATGGAACGAGCCAGTTTACCGGTCCTCTCTTTTCATCTGCAGGAACTGATATTACATAATATGAAGCATATCCTCCCGAACTTATCATGCTTTTTACTCCGTTTATCACGCTATAGTCTTCATGATTTTCAGTTTCCGTCTGGGAGTTGAATACGTGTACACCTGTACCAAATTCACTTCTTGCAAGAGACATGAACTTGTTATTTTCCATGATATCCTTTACAACCTGCTGCTTTATCTCATCTCTTCCGAAAGTCAATGTAAACTTAAGTGCAACATTGTTCATTGTATAGCATAACCCCACTGTTGCACATGCTTCTCCAAAAGCTCTTGAAACTTGAGCATGTTCATAGGCTCCTGCCCCTTCTCCACCAAATTCTTCAGGTACCAGGATTTTAAAGAATCCTTCTTCTGCAATCTTATCAAAAATTTCTTTTGGAAACTTAGCTTCCCTGTCAATTTTATCAGCATAAGGTGCTATATGCTCCTTTGCAAACTCCTTAGCCCATGTGTAATAGCATTTTTTCATTTAAATCTATCCTCCATTTAATTTTTTATCTTATAATTTTTTTACATATTGATGATATTATATCTGTTATATATACTAGAATTAAATAGCATATGAGATATAATAATATTTCCGAATATTTAAAATGGCTCATCGCCAGCTTAAACTGTAAACCCAATCCACTTGCCCCCACAAATCCTACTATTAATGTAGCTCTTATTATATTTTCCATCCTATATAGAATATAATTTATATATTTGGGCAATACATCCGGCAAAATTCCATAAAATAGAAGCTGTAGCTGTCCTGCACCGCTAAGTGCTAAATTCTGTACAGGTCTCTCATCCATATCCTCTATAATTTCACCACACAGCTTCCCCAATACTCCCATATTATGTATTGCTA
>CAYYAV010000212.1:0-3659 GCA_964469865.1 uncultured Fusobacteriales bacterium
GATTCCCTATTTCTCCTTATTTTGTCCCATGTTCTTATCTTATTATTCAAATCATCCTTATTGATATTTATTATCTGTGTATTTCTGTTTATTTCAGCTATGTTTGCATTAATGTTGGCATTATTTACTCCAATTTTAGCTAATATTTCCCTATACTTCTTCTCTGCATCATTATATTCATTCTGTAATCTAGTTATATTTGCTTCCAGCTTTTTTACCTGAGCCGCAGTTGCAGTTTCACTTTTCTTAGCTATATTTATTTCATTCTTATTTTTACTGATGGCCTGATTATTTTTATTAACCTGACTATCAATCTGTTCTATTCTTTTTTTGTTATCTTCAATCTGATCCGCAAAAATTAAAAGTATTGTACAGGCAAAAAGAGAAAATTTTAATATTGTCTTTTTCATATTATATTTACCCCTTATCATCAGTTTGCTGATTACTGTTCTGAGTTCTATTTATTTCTGAAACATATGTACTTTTTGCATTTATAATATTGTCTCTTTCATTATTTCCAACAGCTTCAGTCTCAATTTTTTTACCATTCTTATTTTTCTTTCTTCTATAATATCCATGTAGTCCTATAAAATTCAGATAGAATATTATTATAAATCCTAAAATTAGAGAAAACAGGTACATCATCAGAAATTCTTTTCTTGATATTTCTGATACAATATTTGAATTCAGCATAGTCAGTCCACCTATCAGGAATTTCTGCAGTCTGTAAAATACATAAAACCCTATAGTTGCGGACAATCCTACTAAGAATAGACCTTCCAGAAGAAATGACAGTTTTATCTTAACCCCTGGAACCCCACTGGCAACCAGATTTCTTATCTCTGTCCTTCTTATCTTTACACTGAATCCTGTTATATTTGATATCAGAATTATTACAAACAGAAGTGAACCGATTCCTCCAAAAAGTAGTAACTGATCAAGTTTGTCTCCAAACCTGTTCATTTTATTTATCTCCTCTGTTCTCATATCAAGTTCTACTATTTCAGGATTTTTTAGAAGTTCTTCTTTTAATCTGTCTGCATCAGCTTTTCTATCAATATATATATAAAAACTATCTAGTAACGGGTTTTCCTCTTCAGATAAATCAACATTCAACTCCTGCTCAAGAAGTTCCAATGCACTTTCTTTAGAATTATATTTAATAGTCTTAATTCCATTTGTCTGTAAAAGTTTTCCCTGAAATGCACCAATCTCATTTTCAGTCATTGTCTTTACATAGATTATTGCCTGATTGGAATTTTCCATTTTTGATTTAATATCATTTATATTAAATATTCCAAAAATAAACATATCCAACAGGACAAATACTATAGTTAGTGATATCAATGATGAAATAAACATTCCTTTCTCTTTTAATATATTTCTAAATACTTCTCGAATAGGGTTAAACATTTTATTATTACCTCCACTTTACTTGCAATCTTTATTATTCTATTTATTTTTTAAAACTATTTCGGCTATATCCTTTGCTCTTAATTTATAATTATTCAGCATTGTATCTCCATCTGCACTTTGACCAAATTCATCATATATTCCATGTCTTATGACTTTTACAGGATATATACCTGACAGATATTCTGAAACTGTACTTCCAAGTCCTCCAATTATAGAATGCTCCTCACTTGTTACAATAAACTTGCATTCTTTTGCTGCTTTCAATACCGTTTCTTCATCCAACGGTTTTATTGTCGAAATATTTATCACTCTTGCATTTATTCCTTCAGTTTCAAGTAATTTTGCAGCTTCCAGTGCCTCGTATACCATCAGTCCTGTAGCGAATATAGCAACATCATTTCCTTCTTTTAATGTTACAGCCTTTCCTATCTTAAAAGTGTAGCTATCATCAAACAGTACCGGAATATTTAATCTTCCAAGTCTTATGTATACAGGTCCCTGATATTCTGCAGCTGCAAATATCATTTTTTCAGTTTCCGTAGCATCTGCAGGTGAAAGAACTACCATTCCCGGAATAGCTCTCATCAGTGCAATATCCTCTACTGACTGGTGTGAACCTCCATCTTCTCCTAAGGATACCCCTGCATGTGTAGGACAGATTTTTACATTTAATTTCGGATAAGCAACACTGTTCCTGATCTGATCAAAAGCCCTTCCTGCTGCAAAATGTGCAAATGTTGATGCAAAAGGAATTTTTCCTGTCGTAGCGAACCCTGCTGCTGTTCCTATCATATCTGCTTCAGCTATTCCAACATTTATGTGTCTTTCAGGAAATTCTTTCTGAAAATATGCTGTCATTGTTGATTTAGATAAATCCGCTTCCAGTACTACCACGTCTTTATTTTCTTTTCCTAGTTTTACCAAAGCTTCTCCATAAGCCTGTCTAGTTGATTTCTTTTCCATTTTCATAACCTCCTATTGTAATTCTTCCATAGCTTGCTTATACTGCTCTTCATTTGGAGCTGCACCATGAAATCCACCATTATTTTCCATAAAGGAAACTCCTTTTCCTTTAACTGTATTTGCTACTATTACTGTAGGTTTTCCCTTTACTGTTCTCGCCATATTCAGTGCATTTATTATCTCTTCATAATTATGTCCGTCTATTTCTATTACATTCCAGTTAAATGCCCTGAATTTGTCCGTCACAGGTAGGACATCCATCACATCGGAAACTTTTCCATCTATCTGAAGATTATTATAATCAACTATTGCTACCAGATTATCCAATTTATAATGTGCTGAAGTCATCGCTGCTTCCCATACCTGCCCTTCCTGAAGCTCTCCATCACCTAATATTACATATACCCTATAATCATTTTTAAAAATTCTGCTGCTAAGTGCCATACCATTTCCGACAGATAATCCCTGACCAAGAGATCCTGTTGACATTTCTACTCCTGTCAGTTTTTTCATATCCGGATGTCCCTGTAATGGCGAATGCCATCTTCTTAATGTAGGTATCAGTTCTTTTCCAGCATATCCTTTTTCTATTAATGCTGCATAAAGCCCAGGTGCTGCATGACCTTTACTTAGTACAAGCCTGTCCCTGTTTTCTGCCTTTGGATTATTAGGATCTACATTCATTTCCTTCCAGTATAGTACAGCTAAGATATCTGCTATTGATAATGAACCTCCAGGATGTCCCGATTTAGCCCTGTAAATCATTTCTATAATGTCTTTCCTCATTTCCTTGGCTATTGCCTGTAATTCTTTAATTTCCATATAAACCTCCTTATAAATTAATCATTCTTTTTTAAGTTATAAAAGAATAATGATACAATAAAAAATATTAATGCTATTACCAACGTGCTTCTTACACCTAGTTCAGTAGCACTTTTTAACCCGGAATCTGTTTTTCTACTTCCTGTTACTATTACTAGTGAATGAACCACCTGTTGAACTAGAAATGCTAATTTTAAGAACAGTCCCTGTATTCCAAAGAAAAAGCCTTCCAGACTTACTTTCTTTATTTCAGATAACTGGGCAGTTATTTCACTTAACATTGCCTGCGGAAAGATAAATGCTGATCCGCTTAACCCTAAACCGCAGATAACAAACATAACATAGGCTAAACTTGAGTTATTACCGTTTACAAAAAGCAGCCCAACTGTTCCAACCACTAATAATATTATATCTAATATTAATATTTTTTTATATGAATATTTTTTCCCCAATTTGTT
>CAYYAV010000213.1:0-3626 GCA_964469865.1 uncultured Fusobacteriales bacterium
TTTCCTGGATTTTTTTCAATATACCGTTCCCTAAAGTCAGAGTGCAGTAATCCGACCTTTTTATCTATATTATCCTTTACAATATTATTCCTGATCCTGTCATAAATTGAATTTATCGCTACCCTTAAGGGCAATGTAAAGAATCCTTTACTATTCCCTATCCAGAGTAGACCTGCCTCTGTCTTTCCGTATCCTGTCTGAGCTACAGCCACGACATTTTCTTCCTTATTCTCTATCATGAATTTCTGTAATTTATTCCAATCATTTTTAGGATTGTCCTTTTTCAATACATTTACCAGAAAATCTTCCAGTGCTTTTTCCAGAAAATCACTTTTTTCTTCAACTATTATATGGGAACTTGCCGCATAATCTATCCTATTCAGCAGACCCTTCAGCATTATATATTTCCCAAAAATTTCCAGTGCTTTGTCCTTAGGGAGTCCTGGACTTTTAGAATAAATCCTATTATTACTTATATCAAAACATATATTGCTAGGTTTTTGAAGATTAACCTGATTATTTTCTATCCGGAAAATTGATTCTTTCTTAAATTCTTCATTTATTTTAAAATCATTTATCTTTTCCAGATAGTACTCATATTTTTTTTCCAAATAGTTTAATTTATCCGAAAATTCTCCTGCCTGTAAATTCATATCTTCAATTTCTTCTTCAAGGATATCTTCAGTTATTTCAGACATATCTCTTTCATGATGTAATGCTACTGCATATCCAAGTATCTTTATATCTTCTTCCTCAAATGAGTACTTATCCAGTAATGTATCATCATTTATGAAAGCTGTACTCAGTATTCCATGGGGAATTTCTCTATCTGATTTTTTCCCAGATAGTTTACTCTGAAATTTCGAATTTATTTTCCCCAGATCATGATATATACATGCTAAAAATAATAGCTTCTTATTTACTTTTATATCTGGATACATCTGAAATAACCTTTCAAAATTCTTAATTAATTCTTCTGTATGATCTACAATACTTTCACCATCAGACTTTGCTAGAAATTTCTTCTCCATATTATGAACTCCTTTTAAACCGTCTATTTTTATTCTTCTATACTGTTAATATCGTACTTTGCCATATTTTCATATTTATATGACTGGTTAATCCCATTCATAAATACATCCCTGTCCTGAATCTTATCTGTCAGATTCTCCTTTAATAGAAATCTTAATTCTAGATTGTTTACTATACTCCTCTTCATAGCAGACATGTATTCACTCCTGTTAATATTTTTCCAATTTATGCATTTTTTCAGATTTTTTATCAGAATCTGGTCAAGCCATATTCTCATAGCTCTCCCATTCCCTTCATAAAATGGATGCATCATGTTCATTTCAACATATTTTTCTATTATCTGTTCAAATGTATCTTCTGACATTCTGGAAACCGTCTTCAGATTATCATTGAGATACATGATTCGACAAAATATCGTTTCTCCTTTACTTATATCATGTTTTCTAATCATTCCTGCAGTTTCGTAGCAATCCTGAAATAAATATCTGTGTATTTCCTGTAATCCTTCAATGGTTCCAATTTCTATCTTTTCAAGCAGATTTTTTTCAAATAGCTCTCTTGCCCTTTTTTTACTCAAAAGTTCTTCCTGTTCTTCATCAACTATCCTTTTTAATATTTCATTATTTTCTTCCCATACATATTTATTATTTCCCATTTTAAATGCTGTCTCCTACATATAAAATATTTACTGTTCCCTGTTATTTTTAAAATTCACAAAAAACAATATCATCGTCATCATCTAAAGGAATTTCCCTTCTTTTCAGACCTTTAATATGAGATGAATATAAAACCTCTTCCTTTTCCCATATTCTTATTGTTTTAGGTTTCGATTTTGTGCCTATATTTTCAACCTTATAATTTCTAGTCAGTTCATATCTAGTTCCAGGAAGGCTAACTCCATATCTGTTTTCACCGGCACTTATTATCCTGTCTTTCAGAAATTTTAATGGAATATATGCAAAATTTTCTTTCCCATTTTCAATATCTTTTTTAGTCTTTCTTATTTCTATATCCACAATCTTTACCTCATTAATCAATGCAATGTCCTCTCTTCTTCCTAGACTAGGGTATTCCCTTGGATATTTAAAAGCTTTATATATTCTATTTATCATTTCTTCTGACTGATTTTCTGGAATTACATGTATCACTAAGTTTACATCTACTAGAAGTTCAGTAGTTGCAACACCTCTATTTATTCCAAATCCGTCTACATTAATCTGATGCCTTCCCTTTTCATAAGGATTAGCATTTTTAAATTCATACCTTGTATACAGATCATTTACCTTTGAAAAATAATTTCCACATACACTTATCTTCATTGGTACATATTCCTCAAAATCACAAAGGGAATGAACCATACCAATTATTGTTGAATATGGTGGCAAAGGATAGCTTTCTTTCAACTGAAAGCTTGTAGCTACTTTATAGTTTACCATATTCTGATACAGTCTTAACTTAATTGCCTTCATAATATTCATCAACCTTTTCTTTTAACTGTTTAAAAAATTCAGGAACACTTAACACTTTTATATTTCTCTTTTCTAATTTTGATTCAACTTCTGTATCATTTTCAAACTGTTCTTTGACAATTCCGGAAACTGTGTCATTTTCTATGTAATCATAAATTCCACTGCATAATTTATCTACCAGCAGTCTATTATTTTTCACATCCACAATATTTTCAAAGAAAGGATTTTTTATATCATATACGCCACCAATTATAAATAAAGGTTTCAAGTCCTCCCTTCTTCCTCTTATATCCCTATAGAGTAAGGAAACTGTATCCAGCAACTTTTTTATTCTTCTTGCTTTCTCCTTTTTGTCTATTTCAATATTATCCAGCTCATCTATCCCAATCTTATCCAGATCTATTGTAATCGTATACTTATAGTATGATTTATGAATTTCTGCCTGTGCTATATTAGGAAACACTTTTTCATCTCTATTAATTCTGTCAACAAGCCCCTTATTAGTTAAAAATTCCAAATCTCCCTTAAAAGTTTCAAGAGATATGGCATTTGACAGCCTTACTATTGCAGAACGGTTTTTAGAATTATCATCTTTTATCGTCTTCATATATCCAAAAAAATCTAATTCCGGATAATCTTCTATCGTTGTTTCTGCTGAAAATTGTATTACTTTTTTATCTTTGCTACCTGTTGGTTTTACATCTGCTTTTTTCTCCTCTAACTGTTCAACTATATTATATCTTAATGCCTGCCTTGAAATATATGTATACTGCTCCCCTCTGTTTCTGGATATTTTTTTTAACGCTGCAACATTTCCAATCCCCTCTCCATAATTAGCACTTTGTGCCAAAAATACCGCAGTAAAAGTAAGTCCTTTTTTTTCCATAATTACTCATTCCCTTCTTCTTTATTGTTTTCTTCATTTTTATCATTATTTTTATTATTATCTCCATCTATACCTTTATCAGCTTTTTCTTCTCCTAATAATCCTATCAGAAAGGCATGACCTAATGTCTGAAAATTTTCATCATCTGACAGTGCCTTCCCAAAAAGATAGTGTACCTTCCTATCTGCATATGCATGTCCTGATATTAAAGTATCCATAAACATGCTGACATTATTTAT
>CAYYAV010000214.1:0-3625 GCA_964469865.1 uncultured Fusobacteriales bacterium
TAGTTATTTTACCATATATTATTTAGAGGTTTACACAAAATTTTTTACACACCCAAAGCAGGAGTTAATCCTTTTAATTTAAGATCATATATTATTCGTGAATTAAAGTTCATATTTTATTTAAATGTCTTTTCTATGTTCCGGAGTACCGTTATTCTTGATGAGAAGTATTTCGCTCATTATACTTACGGCAATTTCTTCTGGAAGCTGATTAGATATATTTAATCCTACAGGACCGTATATCCTGTTGATATCTTCTTCAGAAAATCCATCCTGAATAAGGGAGTTTTTAATGAAAACATGTTTTACCTTGCTTCCTATAAGTCCAATATATTTTGCTCCTGTTCTAAGGGACTCTTTTACAAATTCTAGATCTCCTGCATGCCCTTTGGTAGCTATGACAATATAGGTATCCTTAGTGATTGTAATCTGCTTAAGAGCTTCATTATATGGAGAAATTATTATATTAGAAGCTTTCTGAAGGCTTTCTTTTGTTCTGTATTCTTCACGGTCATCTATTATAGTACATTTAAATCCTAGAAAAGTCGCCAGTTCCAGAACTTTTTCACCTACATGCCCTCCTCCGGCAATAATAAGTCTCTTTTCAGGAACAAATACTCTTATGAATCCTTTAGCTCCTCCTCCGCACTGCATCTTCAGGTCTCCTTCTGGAGTCAAGCTATGATTAAAAATCTTATTTTTATTAGTTTTAAGGGCTTCAACAGCTTCCTGAATCACAGTATATTCTATTTTACCTCCACCAATAGAGCCAAAAGATTTACCATCTTCCCAGACCAGCATTAAAGAACCTTCATCCCGGGGAGTAGATCCTTTAATTTCTGTAAGGGTCACTAATGCAATTTTTTCTTCATTATTTAAAGATTCTATAATTCTTTTTAATATTATTTCGTCCATATAAGTCCTCCTGATATCTGATTTTTTAATGTAAGTATAGCTTCAAGGGCACCCCCACCAATACTTCGGGCTTTATCAGAAATTGTAAAGCAGTTTTTATATTCATCCATCCTTGGATCAATATCAGCTATCTTAAATCCTTTTGTAACAAAGTACCCATCCCTTATTATTCCTCTAAGGAGACCGTCTATGGTAGCTAGAACCTTATTTCCATTGATTAAGGCGATTGTCTGTCCTTTCTTTACCGTATCTCCGATTTTACTGATATTTCTGATGTTTCCTTCCCATTCACTATGTATTACTCTTTCTTTAGTAAAACCACCTATATTTCCTGGAATTCCAGAATTTTTAATTGCTTCTCCATTATATATGACTTTTCCAAGATGATGCCCTCTCTTAGTCTCAATAACTGCGTGGACATCTTTTCCGGCAAAGAATCCAGGACCTATACCGATAGTAATAGGAGCCATATCTATATGTGTCCCTAGATTTCTTTTTGCAAGGATGGCATCAATAAGGACAAAGGGTTTCAATATATTTATATACTTCCCTTCTTCATCAATGATTACAGGAATTTCACTTCTTTCAAGGGTTTCTTCCATTTCTTCGATATTATCTACGAGGACAGAAGTCAATCCGTCAATAGTCATTCTTTTTCTATAAACTGCTTCACCAAAACAGACTTCCCTTCTTATAGAACTGGGATTACCGGTTTCAAGAACTACAACTTTAAAACCGCATTTATGGAGCCTTTCGATTATTCCGGAAGAAATATCTCCTCCACTTCTTATAAGTACAATATCTCGGTATATCATTTTATTTCCTGCCTTTTCAAAATTTCCATTTAAAATATATATAAGAACTTAAAACTTAAATCCGTTACTTTCAAAAATTTCTTTTGATACTGGATTTTCCAGATATTTAAGGAACTGTTCAGCTTGTTCCTTATTTTTTGTAGAAGAGATGATAGCAGCAGGATAGATTATAGGATCATGTAAATCCTGTGAAAATTCCTCAACTATAAAACCATTTTTAAGTTTTTTTGTATCTGTAAGATAGACAATTCCGGCATCCACCTCTCCAAGTTCTACTATATTTAAGACAGCAGTCACATCTTTCTGATAAACTACCTTATTTTGAATATCATTCCATAGATTCAGCTTTTCCAATACCTGTTTTCCATATTTTCCCGCAGGAACAGTATTTTCTTCTCCCAAAGCTATTTTTCCTGTATCTTTTAACCCCTCTGAAGACCTTAATGTATCTTTCTGAGTATTAGGTGCTATCAGGACCAATGTATTTTTTAGAAGATCTTTTCTAGTTTCCTTGATTATAAGATTTTCCTTTTCCAGATTATCCATATTTTTTTTAGCTGCAGAAATAAAAATATCTGCTTCAGCTCCCCCTATGATCTGTTTTTCAAGAGCTCCGGAACCACCATAGTTTACGTTTATAGTTATATCAGGATGGATTTTCCTATAATTTTCTACAATTTCATCCAGTGATTTCTTCAGGCTCGCTGCAGCACTTACCGTAAGTGTTACAGGCTCTTTTTTTTCTGTTTCTTTCTTTCCGCCACAGCCAACAACAGAAAGTAATAATGTTAATAAAATAATAATTTTTTTCATTTTTCCTCCTTTATCCATTTTCCGCTTTTTCCACCATGTTTTTCTATTAATCTGACCTGTCCGATAACCATAGATTTATCTATGCTTTTACACATATCATAAATAGTAAGTCCGGCTATTGAAACCATCATAAGTGCTTCCATTTCAACTCCTGTTTTTCCAGTGGTTTTTACAGTGGATTCTATAAGAATCCTATTTTCTTTATCATCAAACGAAAATTCTATTTTAGCATTTGTAAGTAAAATATTATGACACATTGGGATAAGACTATGGGTATGCTTGGATGCCATTATTGCAGCTATTCTTGCTACTCCGAGAACATCTCCTTTTTTTATATTCCCTTTTTTTACTGCTTCAAGTGTCTTTTTATCCATTGTAATTTCACCTGTAGCAATTGCTGTTCTTTCAGTAATATCTTTTTCAGTAATGTCTACCATTATTGCTTTTCCTTCATCATCAAAATGTGTAAGTTTATTATTCACCTTGCTTTTTACCCTCCTTTTCTATCAGTCTGTTTATTATCATTACCAGTATGAAACTGAATATTACTATGATAATTATGAGTATATTTGCCTTTCTTATTTCACCGCTTTCAATGGAAAAATATATGAGAAGGGGTATTGTCTGTGTCTGTCCGGGGATATTTCCGGCAACAATCAGGGTAGCGCCGAATTCTCCTATAGCACGTATACACGAGAGAAGAATTCCAGCAAGGATGCCCTTTGAAGCCATGGGGAAAGTTATATACCTGAATATCTGGAAAGATTCAGCCCCATCAACTTTAGCTGCCTCCTTAATTTCTTTCCGGACATTGTCAAAACCAAGCTTAGCATTCTGATACATAAGAGGAATGGTTACGACTACCGCAACAAGACAGGCAGCTTTCCAGTTGAATACAATATTCCATCCGAACCAT
Source organism: uncultured Fusobacteriales bacterium (assembly GCA_964469865.1). Taxonomy (GTDB): domain Bacteria; phylum Fusobacteriota; class Fusobacteriia; order Fusobacteriales; family Leptotrichiaceae; genus JAGOWQ01. The sequence goes on from CAYYAV010000214.1 coordinate 3,460, forward strand.
TCATAAAAATATCTTCCAATCAATCCCCGCTTTCCTACTAATATAAGAAGAATATATCCTATTACAGTAGGGGGAAGGGACATAGGAAGAACTATTAAGGTTTCTATAATATCTTTGAATTTAAAGCTATTTTTATGAAATATATATGCAAGAGCAGTTCCAATAA
>CAYYAV010000215.1:0-3596 GCA_964469865.1 uncultured Fusobacteriales bacterium
TACCAGGTACACGCTAGTGCCTCTGGCAAAAGCTTCTTTATCCAGAACAGATTTAGCCTTTACGTAATAACTTACATCAGCAATATAGACTCCCAGGAAAAAGTCCTTGCCGCGTTTTTCCACATAGACGGCATCATCCAGATCTTTGGCATCTGAACCGTCTATAGTTATTATATTGAGATGTCTCAGATCTTTCCTGTATCCTATTTCTTCCTGGATATCTTCGTCTATCCTATCCATTTCCTTTAACACTTCATTAGGAAACTTCTCTTGAATCCCCTGATTTATAAGAAGAGAAGATATAAGTGCTTCCGTATCTTGCGGGTCCCCTAAAATACTTATAATTTCTCCCTCAGGCTTTCTATTTTCATCTCCCCAGAAATTGATCCTTACTGCAACAAGATCTCCTGTTTTAGCCCCTTTTATCATTTTTTTAGGTATATATACATCTCTTGAGGAATTTCTTAATGTGACAAATCCGAAATTCATATTATGCTCAAAAATTCCAGTTATTACCTCTTTTGACCTCTTTATTACTTTAAAGACCTCCCCTTCCCTCTTTTTTAAAGGTCCGGAATTTTTTTCTTTTAAAATCCTGACTAGTACGGTATCTCCATCCATAGCTGTATTCAAATAAGGCCCGGGAATAAAAATACTGTCTTCCCCGGCCATATCTAAAAAGCCAAAATTTCCTGTCAATATTGAGATTTCTCCTCTTACAAATCCCGATTTTTCAGGCAGTGTATATCTGCCATTTCTTTTCAGATAAATTTCTCCTGCCTCTTCCCAGGCATTGACTATCTGTTTATACAATTTCCTTTTTTTTGGACTCCATTCAAGTAACTGCATTATTTCCTGAAAATTAAATTCATGTTCAGAAAGCACCTGCCTCAAGTAACTCAGATCATCCATCTTCTCTTTCATTTTTTACCTCACAGTACTGTCTTATTTTCTTTCTGAAATTAAAGCATTTCTAAATAAGATAATATTAGGATGTATAATCGTATCTTCTGATATCAGATATACAAGCTTTGAATCTATCTCATATTTCAGTGCCTCATTGAGATCCCTTCCGGCAAGTTCCCTTACTTTTTCTACTCCGTCCCAGTTCCGGCCTTCCTCTATAGCATCAGCAAGATAGACTATCCTGGCAAGAAGAGACATCTTTCCTGAACCTATAGTATGGTATTTTATTCCATCCAGAATTTCTTCATCGTCTATTTCAAACAGGCTATAGTTTTCCCTCACAAATTCAGCTCCTGCAAAACCATGTAACACTGCTGTAGAATTTTCATCCTTGATTTCAGGATATTTCCCTTTTACCAGTTCCTGCATCACGGACAGCTCGAAAAACTTGCCTATGTCATGCAGCCATGCAGAAGCTTCTGCCTTTTCTATATCAACATTATATTTTTTAGCCAATTCTGAAGCACATTTTACCACCCTTTCCACATGGGCATATCTTTTCTCATCAAGGTAATTCTTTACATTATTTTTTATCTTTTCAATATTTGTTGCCATATCTGCCCTCCGTTTCAAGATTTAAAGTATCTTTTTATTATTCCGACTTATCCCCGTCTATCTGAATCTGTACTTCCTGTATATTCCCGTTATAACGTTTCAAAGTTTCAGATACTGCCTGAGAAAATCCGTTAAATAATTCCTGATTCCCCTTTACTGACATAAATTCTGAGTTCAGCATTACTTTCATCACTTTTTTTCCATCCTCATCCAGGATATAGGCACTCTGAAATTTAAGATTCTTGTCACTGAAATTCGAATTTTGTATAATCTGGGTCACATAATCCCCTTCAGTAATGCTTGCCTGATGTACAAGGTTGACTTCCTTCTCTTCTATGACTCTAGCTGCAGGATTGTAGACAAATATCATTATTTTCTGTTCAGAATCTTTATTATCTTCCAGTGTTGTAACTAATTTCGGATCTACAACAGTATTTATTGTCTGGCTGTTTTTCTTATCATACTCATTGATGGCTATAACTGCCAAAGTAATTATAAGCAGTCCGATCAGTGCCTTATTCTTCTGTAGAATGTTAGGTTTCTTTATAGTTTTTTTCACATTTTTCAATTCTTCACTCTTTCCATCTACACTGCTGTTTTCCATAATATTAACTCCTTTTAATCGAAATGTTTTCTTATTGCATTTGCTATTCCGTTAGCTGCCCTTTCCTGTCCTGAATTTGACGTAAACTGGGAAACATCTCCATAATTTGACATAAAACCTAATTCTATAAGTATAGATGGAGAGTTACTTCCTCTTAGAACAGCAAAATTCGCTCCAAAAATACCTCTCCTTCTTAAACTGAAGTTGTTGATCAGGCTGTTCAGCACATCTGATGCCACCGCTGCACTTTTCTGCTGGTTTATCCTATAAAATATATCATTTATTATAAATTCTGAAAAAGGTATGTCCACATTTCCGCTGTCAACACTGTTTTCAAATCTTGCTACCTCCGCTGCATAAGCTGATTCTTTCTTAGAATAATAGAACACTTCCGCTCCATTGGCTGAGCTGCTGCCGGCTGAGTTAAGGTGAATACTTACAAAGAGATCCGCCTTTGCCCTGTTTCCTATATTAGCTCTTTCCTGTAAAGGGATGAATACATCCGAACTTCTTGTCATTATTACATTATAGTCCCTTTTCAGGTTTGATGCAAGCTTCTTTGCAACACTTAAGGCTATATCCTTTTCCCTATATCCGTTACCTACTGCTCCAGAATCATGTCCTCCATGTCCGGCATCTATTACTATTGTATATCTGGTCTTCTTAACCGAAGCATTGGAAATGACCGTCTGTTCCTTAGACTTACTAAATTGAACTTGTATCTGTTTATTCTGACTTAATATCTTGTAGTCCACCCCTTCTTTCAGGTAAAAAGAAATCGAAGTAATTCCTGCGATTTCCGTAAGATTTATCCTGTCTACAAACTGATCCTTCACATTTAATGATTTTGGTATGTTCTTCTTAATTTTTAAATTCTGGAAATCCAATGCCAGTATGGACTGCCCTTTGTCAAAAGTTGCATTTGTATTTATCCTCTTGTTCTCTTTAAATACTGCTGTATAGACCCCATTCCTGTATGTTATGTTTTCTAGTGTTTCTGAAAATACGACTGTACTCATAAGTAATAACAGTAGTAGTATTTTTTTCATCGTTCCTCCTAATTTCTGCATCTGCACTTTATTTTTTTAAATACACGATTTTTTAAAAAAATAAATCCTTATTCTGAAACGCTTGAAATGGCACTTTTCATTATTGTTATCCTCGCACTTCTATCTATTTTCAGTTCAACTGAGTCTTCTGATATGGATGCTACTTCCCCTTTTATACCTCCTATCGTTATCACCTTATTTCCGACTTTCAGCTTGCTGAGCATCTCATTCTTCTGCTTTCTCTTTCTCCTTCCAGATATAAATGAAGGTAATATTAATACTGCTATTATAACTATATAAAATAAAAATAGCTGCGTTGTCTGATTCATTATATTTTTCTCCTTAAATTTATATTTTTTATTCTGTATTATATCACAATTATACATATTTTTCAATCTTAAAAGTCCTGCTTCACTTAGAAA
>CAYYAV010000216.1:0-3594 GCA_964469865.1 uncultured Fusobacteriales bacterium
CTTTTTTGTATCATTAATAATATTTAAGAGAGACGAGCATGAATTATAGATTTTTAATTTTAGTATTCATAAATTTCTTTAACAAATTTAAATATAAAACAACTTTAAAAATTATATTTAAAAATTTTTAAATACAAGTTTCTAAAAAAGTTGCATTTCCTACTATCCTACAATTTACACAATTATAATTATTCCTACTACCCTACTATCCTACCCGTTTTTACTTTATCATAATTAATTTATCAAAATATATCTCTCATGTCAAATATATTAAAGTATTCAATGGTATAATTTTTGTTAATGTATAATAGATTTATAAAACTAATCTTAGCATTAATAACACATATTTTGAATATATCGCTAAATATGTTATAATTACAGCATATTTCAAATACTATCTTAGATATCAGTTTGAATTTTATATAAATTCTCTTATCTAAAATAATACAGTATAAAGAAAAATTAAAATTTTAGAAACAAATTTAGGAGGAAAAAGATGAAAAAAATATTAGCAATGATTTTAGCATTAACTATTTTTGTCTTAAGCTGCGGGAACAAAAGCGATACAGGAAGCGGTTCCGGTTCCAGCGGTAATGATGTAATTAAGATCGGAGTTATTGCACCTCTTACAGGAGATGTAGCACAATACGGTGTTGCGGTAAAAGAAGGTGTTGAATTAAAAATTGCAGAAATTAATGCTGCTGGTGGAATAAACGGTAAAAAGATTGAACTCATAGTCGCAGACAGTAAAGGAGACTCACAGGAGGCTGTGAACATTTTCAAGAAGATGGTTTCTCAGGATAAAGTTAACCTTATAATAGGGGAAGTTATTTCTTCTGCCTCATTGGCAATTGCTGATCTTGCTCAAAGTGCAAAAATACCCATGATAAGTGCCTCCGCTACAAACCTTGATGTCACTAAGGGAAAGGATTTTGTCTTCAGGACTACATTTACGGATCCTTTTCAGGGAGCTGCTACTGCTAAATATGCTAAAGAAAAAGGAATAAAATCTGTTGCAATCTTAACTAATACTTCAAGTGACTACGCTGTAGGACTGGCTGAAGCATTTAAGTCTCAAGCTTCTCAGGATGGATTAACTGTTGTTGAAGAAAAATATACTAAAGATGATAAGGATTTCAAATCAGTCCTGACTAAAATAAAAGGTCAGAATCCTGAAGCAATCTTTATTCCGGATTATTATAATACGATAGGTCTTATCATTACTCAAGCTAACGAACTTGGAATTAAAGCACAATATCTAGGTGGAGATGGATGGGATGGAATACAGGTTAATTTTGGTTCTGCTGCTGAAGGTGCTGTATTCTCAAGCCAATTTGCTCCAGATGATACTGATCCCGCTGTACAAAAATTTATTTCCGATTTCAGGGCTAAATATTCTAAAGATCCTACTATTTTTGAAGCTTTAGGATATGACACAGCTGTTGTTGTGGAGAATGCATTAAAAACTGCTAAAGAATTAAATGGCACTTCAATCAGGGACGCTCTAGCTGCTACAAATGGATTAAGTCTAGTTACAGGAACTTTCAAGTTTGATTCTGAAAGAAACCCTGAAAAAAAAGTTACCTTCATAGAAGTAAAAGGTGGAAAGCTTACTTTAAAAGAAAAGAAATAACTATTTTATTTAATAATTAAGGGAATACAGATTTAAGAAGATAGTTTCTGCTATCTTCTTTTCCCTTTTTAAAAGATTTTAAATTAAACTAAGGAGTTTTAAAATGTTAGGAAATTTTATTGAACAGACTATAAACGGTTTGCAGACGGGAAGTATATATGCTTTGATTGCATTAGGTTATACAATGGTTTATGGAATTGTCAGGCTTATTAACTTTGCTCATGGGGATATACTGATGATAGGGGCTTATATTGTACTGATTGCTGTTTCTAGCGGTTTACCTTTCATGTTTGCCCTTGTTCTCTCCATAATCTTATGCTCCATATTGGGAGTAACAATTGACTTCCTGGCTTACAGACCTTTAAGAAATGCTCCTAAAATATCAGCTTTGATTACAGCAATAGGAATGAGTTTTCTACTGGAAAGTATAGCATTAATAGCATTTGGTGCAAATCCAAGGGTTATTGATCCAAAATTAATTCCTCCTTTCCTGTCATCAGGAAATAAGGTTAATTTCGGATTTATTCACATTAGTATACTTACTATTTTTGTTATTGTAATAACACTTGTATGTATGCTCGTCTTAAATCTTTTTATAAAAAAGACTAAGTTAGGAAAAGCTACAAGGGCAGTTTCTCAGGATGCAGGAGCTGCAAAACTGATGGGGATAAATGCTAATCTTACTATTGCCATTACTTTTGCCATAGGGTCAGGACTCGGAGCTCTAGGCGGTGTCCTATATGCTTTGATGTATCCAAGAATAGAACCATATATGGGTATGCTTCCTGGACTGAAAGCTTTCATTGCTGCAGTTTTTGGCGGAATAGGCAGTATTCCTGGAGCTATGGTAGGAGGATATGTCCTAGGCATTGTCGAATCATATACAAAAGGATACATTTCTTCTACCTGGGCAAATCCTATTGTTTTCGGTGTATTAATTTTAATACTTATATTTAAGCCAAATGGACTATTTGGAAAAAGCCAAAAAGAAAAAGTTTAATAGGAGGAAAAATGCAAAAAGATGTACAAGACATTAATACTAAGTGGGGAGATTTAAATTATTTTAATAAATTCAATATAAAAAATTATTCTTTAACATCCCTGTTTATTATAGTTCTGTTTATTATTCTATATTTTAGTTTTGATAGTAATGATATATTCAGCTACACCGGTGGAATATATATTAATATATTGATCTATATACTGCTTGCAGTTAGCTTAAATATTGCTGTCGGTCTGATGGGTCAGTTAAGTCTCGGACATGCAGGATTTATTGCCGTAGGCGGGTATACTGCAGCTCTTGTCTCTAAATATATGGTATCTTACGGATTACCAGATTTTATTCAGCTACTTATTTCTTCAGTTTCCGGAGGAACTGTTGCTGCAATATTCGGATTTCTAATAGGAGCAAGCACATTACGGCTAAGGGGAGATTATTTAGCGATTATCACCCTTGCCTTTGGAGAAATAGTTAAGTATGTTATTCAGAATCTTGACTTTTTAGGAGGTGCAACAGGTCTCAAAAATATCCCTAATATAACAAAGTTTTCTAATTCTTATATATTTGTTATTATTTCAGTAGTCATAATGACTATGATTATGACATCAAGGAAAGGCAGGGAAGTCCTTTCTATCCGGGAAGACGAAATTGCTGCAGAAAATATCGGAATTAACATTAACCGCGTGAAATTATATGGATTTGCCCTTTCTGCTTTTTTTGCAGGAGTAGGAGGATCGTTATTTGCACATAATATAGGAATACTGACTCCTGACAAATTCGGTTTCATGTTTTCCATTGAAATATTGGTCATGGTTGTTTTTGGTGGATTAGGAAGTATTACTGGAGCTATTCTCTCTGCTATAACATTGACATTGCTAAATGAAATACTAAGAGATGTTTCCCAGTTCAGATACCTTGTCTATGCAGTAATACTCATTGCAAGATCGGAAGAGCACACGTC
>CAYYAV010000217.1:0-3586 GCA_964469865.1 uncultured Fusobacteriales bacterium
TAAAATAAAAATATTTTATTATTTTTTTAAAAAAGATTATAATATTACGATATATTACATGTGAAATACTTAGAAAAAGTTTAAGTTAAATCAAGGAGGTACATATGTATTTATTTGACAGGAAACTGGTCTTAGAAGATGGAAGTGTATATAAAGGTTATGGATTTGGTGCTAATACGGAGCTGACCGGAGAAGTTGTTTTTAATACAACTATGACAGGCTATCAGGAGACCATATCAGACCCGTCATATAACGGACAGATTATAACATTTACCTATCCTTTAATAGGAAATTATGGAATAAACCGTGATGACTACGAAACAATCAATCCAAGTATAAAGGGAATTATAATTCGTGAAATATGTAGAAAACCTTCCAATTTCAGAAGCAGGGATACATTGGATAGAGTTATAGAAGAGCTGGGAATACCGGGGATATCAGGAGTAGATACTCGTAGCCTTACAAAGAGAATAAGGGATTATGGAACAGTTAGAGGAGTAATAGTGGATATAGATAAAGATACTGAAGAAGTTGTTAAAAAACTGAAAAAGTCTGCGATTCCCATAGATCAGATAGCACAGGTCTCAACAAAGAAAGCTTTTGTTTCCCCAGGGAGAGGAAAAAGAGTGGTACTGATGGATCTAGGTATGAAATCAGGAATATTGAGAGAACTTAATTCAAGAAACTGTGATATCGTTGTTGTTCCCTATAATATATCACATAAGGAGATATTAAGGCAGAACCCGGACGGTATAATGATAAGTAATGGTCCTGGAAATCCTGAAGATGTGCCTGAAACGATAGAAACTATAAGAAACCTTATAGGAAAGATACCCATATTCGGTATATGTATGGGTCATCAGCTGATATCGCTTGCATGTGGGGCAAAGACATACAAGCTGAAGTTTGGGCATAGGGGAGCGAATCAGCCGGTAAAAAATCTTATTACAGGAAAAGTTGACCTGACTTCCCAGAATCATGGGTATGCTGTAGATATTGAATCACTTAGGAATACAGAACTGGAACTTACACATATAGCGGTAAATGACGGGACATGTGAAGGAGTAGAGCATAGAAAATATCCGGTATTTTCTGTACAGTTTCATCCGGAAGCATCGCCGGGACCTCATGATTCAAATTATCTTTTTGATGAATTTATGAAGAAGATGGAGGTAAATAGGAAATAGTAAAAGGGGAATTGAGGGTGGACAAAAACATGATATTGAAAAATAATAATGTGGAGGAAGATTGAAATGCCTAAACGTAGAGATATAGAGACAATTCTAGTAATAGGATCGGGGCCGATAATAATTGGACAGGCTGCTGAATTTGACTATGCAGGGACACAGGCGTGCCTTTCCTTGAGAGAAGAAGGATATAAAGTAATACTTGTAAACTCCAATCCTGCTACGATAATGACTGACAGGGAAATTGCGGACAAAGTATATATAGAGCCACTGACATCGGAATTTATATCAAGGATAATAAGGAAAGAAAGACCGGATGCACTTCTTCCTACGCTTGGAGGTCAGGTAGGATTGAACCTTGCAGTGGAACTTCATGAACTCGGAATACTGGACGAATGTAATGTGGAACTGCTCGGAACAAAGCTGGATTCCATAAAACAGGCTGAGGACAGGGAGCTGTTCAGGAATCTGATGAATGAACTGGGAGAACCTGTCCCTGAATCTGAAATAATCCATACATTGGAAGAAGCACATGACTTTATCACAAGGATAGGATACCCTGTAATAGTAAGAGCGGCCTATACAATGGGCGGAACAGGTGGTGGAATATGTCATAATGCAGAAGAACTGGATGAAACAGTAAGCAACGGTTTGCATTATTCACCTGTTACCCAGTGTCTTCTGGAAAAATCTATTGCAGGCTACAAAGAAATAGAATATGAAGTAATGAGAGACAGTAAGGACACAGCTATAGTGGTATGCAATATGGAAAATATAGATCCGGTAGGAATACATACAGGAGATTCCGTAGTAGTTGCTCCATCCCAGACATTGACTGACAGGGAGTACCATATGCTAAGAGATGTGTCCTTGAAAATAATAAGGGCCTTAAAGATAGAAGGAGGCTGCAATGTTCAGATTGCCCTTGACCCAGAATCATTTAAATATTATATAATTGAAGTAAACCCAAGGGTATCTAGGTCATCAGCACTGGCATCAAAAGCTACAGGATATCCTATAGCAAAAATTGCAGCAAAAATTGCAGCGGGGTTTACATTAGATGAAATAATAAATCCTGTCACGAAAAATTCCTATGCATGCTTTGAACCTTCCTTAGACTATGTTGTAAGTAAGATACCGAGATTTCCTTTTGACAAGTTTGAAAAGGCTGACAGGCTTCTGGGAACGCAGATGAAAGCTACAGGGGAGGTAATGGCAATAGGGAAAACTTATGAAGAAAGTCTTCTAAAGGCTATACGTTCACTGGAATACGGTGTTCATCATCTCGGACTCCCTAATGGAAAAGATTTCAAGATAGAATATATATTGAGAAGGATTGCCAGAGCGGGAGATGAGAGGCTGTTCTTTATAGGAGAAGCTCTCAGGAGAGGAATATCACCAAGGCAGATCCATAGTATGACAAAAATAGATATGTTTTTTCTTGATAAGATGCAGAATATAATAAGTATAGAGCATGAACTCAAAAATAACAGGGGAGATATAGATATGCTTCTGTTTGCCAAGAGATACGGATTTTCTGATAAGATAATTGCACACAGATGGAATACTACAGAAGATGAGATATACAAGTTAAGGCAGGAAAATAAGATAAGGCCGGTATTTAAGATGGTTGATACATGTGCGGCGGAATTTAAGTCAGAGACACCTTATTTTTATTCTACTTATGAACAGGAAAATGAAAGTATCCCAAGTAATAGGAAAAAAATAGTAGTCCTGGGATCGGGACCTATAAGAATTGGACAGGGAATAGAATTTGACTATGCTACTGTCCATGCTGTAATGGCAATAAAGGAATCAGGATACGAAGCCATTATAATAAATAATAATCCTGAAACCGTCTCCACAGATTTTTCCATATCTGATAAACTTTACTTTGAACCATTGACTGAAGAAGATGTGATGGAGATAATCAACCTTGAAAAACCTGAAGGAGCTGTAGTACAGTTTGGAGGACAGACAGCTATAAATCTGGCAGAAAAGCTGACAAAGCACGGAGTAAAAATATTGGGGACATCATTGGAAGAGATAGACAATGCAGAAAATCGTGACAAGTTTGAAGAGCTGCTTAGAAAGCTTAAAATCCCTCAGCCATTAGGAAAAACAGCATCTGATATAGAAACTGCCGTAACTAATGCCCGGGAAATAGGTTATCCTGTACTTGTACGACCTTCATATGTGCTAGGTGGACGTGCAATGGAGATAGTGTACAGGGAAGAGGAACTAAGGCATTATATGGAAAATGCAGTAAGAATATCACCTGACCACCCAATCCTGATTGACAGATATCTCGTAGGAAAAGAAGTAGAAGTAGATGCCATAAGTGACGGGGAAACAGTAATAATACCGGGAATAATGGAACACATAGAAAGAGCAGGTGT
>CAYYAV010000218.1:0-3568 GCA_964469865.1 uncultured Fusobacteriales bacterium
GACTTAGAATGGAATAAAATCTCTATACCGAAACCAGATATTGTTTTTTTTCTGGATGTTCCTCCAGATATAAGTCAAATACTTATGAAAAATAGGAATAATAAAATTACAGGAGAAGTAACCAAAGATATTCATGAAAAAGATATTCAATATTTGAAAAAGTCGTATAATATTGCTAAGTATCTAGCTAAAAAATATCAGTGGTACGTTATTGACTGTATAAAAGATGACAAACTAAAATCAATTGAAGATATAAATATAGAAATAATGAGTAAAATAGAGAAAATTTTATAAAGATTAATAAATTATATTATTTGATTATGTAAGTATAGAATTTTTTAGAATATGATTATGAAAGAGGTTGATATATGATAAATATATTAAAAGGCATGAAAGATAGATATTTTGATGATATAGAAAAATATGATTTTATTGTAAAAACAGCAGAAGAAATTTTTTCAAAATACGGATTTGAAAAAATAATAACACCTATCTTAGAAGAAACTGAATTGTTTAGGAGAAGCGTAGGTGATGAGACAGATGTTGTTTCTAAAGAGATGTATGATTTCAGAGATAAGGGAAATAGAGATGTGACAATGCGTCCAGAAGGAACTGCGGGAATTGTAAGGGCTTATCTGGAAGCGGGATTATATAAATCTGATCCTGTAATAAAATGGTTTTATTATGGTCCAATGTATAGATATGAAGCTCCACAAAAAGGAAGATACAGAGAATTTCATCAAGTAGGAGTAGAAATGTTCGGAATAAGAAATGCGTATTTAGATGCGGAAATAATAAAAATGGGATGTGAATTTTTAGAAAAATTAGGAATTTCAGATTTTACGGTTGAAATAAACAGTTTAGGAAATATTGAATCTAGAAAAAAATATATCAATGATTTAAAAAGATTTATGGAACAGAGATTTGATAAATTAAGCGAAGAATCTAAAAGGAGATACTCAAAGAATCCATTAAGAGCATTAGATTCTAAAGATAAGGAAGATCAAAATCAATTCAGGAATGCTCCTAGACTATATGATTACTTAGATGAATAAAGTAAAAAGTATTTTGAAGACACAAAAAAATATTTAGAAATATTGAATGTAAGTTATACAGAAAATACAAAATTAGTAAGAGGACTTGATTATTATTCTGATACAGTATTTGAAATAAAATCAGATAAATTAGGAGCACAATCTACAGTTCTTGCTGGTGGAAGGTATGATAAACTTCTGGAAATCATCGGTAGTGCTAATACTCCGGGAATAGGATTTGCGGCTGGAATTGAAAGAATTGCAATGCTTATAGATGAAAATCTTATAAAAAAAGATGAAAAAAAGGTATTTGCAGTTTACTTTGATGAAACTAAGGATTATTTTGTAAAAACTATAAATCAATTAAGAAAAAATGGAATAAAAATTGATTTTGAGTATAATCCTAAAAGTTTTGGAGCTCAGATGAAGAAGGCAAATAAAATCAAAGCTGATTATGTAATAATTTTAGGAGAAGATGAAGAAAAGGAAAATGTTATAACATTGAAGGAATTTAGTACAGGAAATCAGGAAAAAAATACTATAGAAAATATAATATCTAAATTATTGGAGAAAACGAAAACAGGAAAGGGATAAGTCTATGTATAGGAAATACAGGTTAAATGAATTAAATTTAAAGAATATTGGAGAGGAAACGGTCTTATCAGGGTGGATTTCCAGGATAAGGGATTTAGGTCATTTTATCTTTATTGACCTTAGAGATCGATATGGCATAACCCAGATATTGATAAATGAAGAGGTATCAGGAAAAGCTCTATTTGAAGAAGCAAAAAAATATAAGAATGAATGGGTAATAAAAGTCAGTGGAAAAGTTTCTGAAAGATCGAATAAAAATTCAAATATACCAACAGGAGATATAGAAGTACAGGCAGTCTCCATTGAAATACTGAGTAAGTCTAAGCAGCTTCCTTTTGATATTGTTGAAACAGGGAATCTAAATGAAAATATAAGATTAACTTACAGATATTTGGATATCAGAAGACCGAAAATGCTTAATAATTTAATAAAAAGAAATGATATGCTATTTTCAATAAGAGAATTTATGAATAAAAATGGATTTCTAGATATTGATACACCAATATTGGCAAAAGCTACGCCCGAAGGTGCCAGAGACTTTGTTGTTCCAAGTAGAATAAGTAAAGGAGATTTCTACGCATTGCCCCAATCGCCACAATTATTTAAACAAATTCTTATGGTTGCAGGTGTAGATAAGTATTATCAGATTGCAAAATGTTTTAGAGATGAAGATTTGAGAGCAGATAGGCAGCCTGAATTTACCCAGATGGATATGGAAATGTCATTTGTTGAGCAGGAAGATGTTATAAATATAGCAGAAAAGCTGGCAAAAAAAGTATTTAAAGATGTAACTGGAAAAGAAATAAATGAAAAATTTTATAGGATGACTTATGATGATGCTATGAATTTATATGGTTCTGATAAACCGGATTTAAGATTTGAAATGAAATTGATAGATATTTCTAAAGAAGTTGATGGCTGTAGATTTGAAGTTTTTGAAAATACTCTGAGAAAAGGTGGAAATATAAAAGGATTGGTTGCACCTCAGGGTGAAAGATTTTCAAGGAAATATCTAAAAGAACTTGAAGAGTATGTTAAGATATACTTTGGAGCAAAAGGATTGGCCTATATAAGAATAAATGAAAAAGGAGAAGTAAATTCCCCTATATCTAAATTTTTCAGCAAAGAGGAAATGGATAGGGTAATATCAAAAATGAATATAAAAAATAATGAAATTGCCCTTATTTTAGCAGATAGCTATAAAATAGTCCATGATGGGCTTGGAGCATTGAGGCTAAAACTGGGAGATGAACTAGGACTAATTGATAGAGATGCATATAAATTTTTGTGGATTGTGGATTTTCCAATGTTTGAATGGAGTGAAGATGAAAAAAGGTATAAAGCACAGCATCATCCATTTACATCAATAAAGAAGGAAGATAGGAAATATCTGGAAACAAATGAGCTAAATAAGATAAGGACAGATTCCTATGATATGGTGTTAAATGGATATGAAATTGGCGGCGGAAGTATAAGAATACATGATGAAAAGCTACAGGCAAAGGTGTTTGAAAAACTGGGATTCAATACTGAAGAGCTGGAAGAGAAATTTGGATTCTTTCTGGAAGTATTAAAATATGGAGTTCCACCTCATGGTGGTCTTGCTTTTGGAATAGATAGGTGGCTGATGGCTTTACTGAAGGAAAATTCCATAAAAGAAGTTATTCCATTTCCTAAGACGAATAAAGGTCAGGACTTGATGACAGGTGCTCCTGCAGCATTGGAAAATAAAATTCTTGAAGAAGATTTGAATATAAAATTGATTAAATAAGATAATTAATAAAAAAATGATAAAAAAATAATTTTTTATCATTTTTTTATAATTTTATAATACATAATTGACGAAAAAATATAAATAAAATGCACGTCTATTAAAAAAAAGTCAATAAAGATGAAAAATAAAATAAAAAATTGATAAAAATAGACGAAAAAATATTTTT
>CAYYAV010000219.1:0-3552 GCA_964469865.1 uncultured Fusobacteriales bacterium
TATAGCATGGCACTTTTGACAAATTTAAAAACATATATTAAAATTTTACAAGAGATACATCATTTATGATTAAAGAAAGTATAACTACAGCTTAATTAAAAGGAGACAGGTCAAATTTCTATGAAAGGAGACGGGACTGTCCTGAATTAATTTTTAACATAAACTAGTCCAAAACTAATTTGCATGAAACAATTTTTTAATTATTACAATATACTAAAATATTTTTAATTTTGAGATAGACCCTACATTAAATTATGATAGAATTTTTTAATGTCAACAAAGTATATCCAAACGGAAATGTGGGAATAAGAAATATGAATCTCACAATCAACGACGGAGAATGTACTGTATTTATCGGTCCAAGCGGAAGTGGAAAAACTACTGCCCTTAAAATGATAAACAGGTTGGAAAACACATCTTCAGGAGAAATAAGAATATTTGACAAGAATATTCTGGACTACAGGATAAATGAACTCAGATGGGATATGGGGTATGTCCTTCAACAGGTAGCACTATTCCCTCATATGAATGTAGAAGAAAATATATCTATTGTTCCTGAATTAAAGAAATGGAAAAAAGGAAAAATTGACAGCAGAACTGATGAACTTCTTGACATGGTCGGACTCAATCCTAAAGAATACAGAAAAAGAAGACCTTCTGAACTGTCAGGAGGAGAAGCACAAAGAATAGGAATAGTGAGGGCCCTTGCAGCAGATCCTAAATTTATCCTTATGGACGAGCCATTCAGTGCACTTGATCCTGTGACTAGGACAGGGCTTCAAAACGATATAAAGAAATTACAGGAAAAGATTCATAAAACTGTTGTTTTTGTCACTCATGATATAGATGAGGCTTTTTTTCTCGGTGACAAGATATGCATTATAAAGGACGGAGAGCTTGTCCAGTGCGGTACTAGGGAAGATCTTACTGATAATCCTGTCAATAATTTTGTCAGGGAGTTTATTTCACTCGGTATTAAAAGCTCCCATGAAAAGACTATAAAAAATATTGTGAACAGAGGATTTTTTGAGGAAATTCCTTTGGAGCACCAAAATGCGGCGTATAATCCGGAAGATGTAACTGTTACCTTGAATATCTCGGATAATATCAATAATCTATTTAGAATATTGGAACAGAAAGAATACGTAGTCATAGCAGATGAAAGGAAAAGAAAAATTATCATCAGGCGAAGCCATATCTTCTCCTATCTAAGGGAGGATGGTGACGCTGATGGATAAAATCATTATTGCCCTCATCGAAAGAAAAGAAGATCTTTTAAAAGCTATAATGGAACATATTCAGATTTCCTTTTTTGCTCTTGTTATAGCACTTATGATAGCTGTCCCTTTAGGAATATTTTTAAGTCAGCATAAGAAAGCTGCTGACTTTGTCATAGGAATAAGTTCTGTCATGCAGACTATACCCTCTTTAGCTCTATTAGGTCTTCTTATTCCTTTCGTGGGGATAGGGACTCCTCCGGCAATTATTGCACTTGTAATATATGCTGTGCTTCCTATCTTAAGGAATACATATACCGGAATAATAGGAGTAGATCCTGTATACTCCATTGCATCTAAGGCAATGGGAATGACTAGGATACAGCGGCTTTTTAAAGTATTCCTGCCGCTTTCTATGCCTGTAATAATGGCTGGAGTACGTACTGCTACAGTTCTTATAATAGGAACCGCAACCCTTGCTTCCCTTATTGGAGCAGGAGGTCTGGGTAATCTTATTCTTCTTGGGGTTGATCGATTAGACAATACTCTCATTATATTAGGTGCTGTACCTGCTGCATTGCTTGCTCTTCTGTTTGATTTCATCCTTAAGAAGCTGGAAAACGAAAGCTGGAAGAGACTGCTGTTCTACTTTTTTATTACGACCGGGCTGTTCCTATCCGGAAATATCTTACTCAACAAGCCCGTTTCAAATAAAAAACTCGTACTTTCAGGAAAACAGGGAACAGAGCCTGAAATACTTATAAATATGTATAAGATTCTTATTCAGGAAAAGATACCGGATATGCAGTTTGACTTGAAGCCTGGACTCGGATCTACAACTTTTGTATTCAATGCATTAAAATCAGGGGAAGTTGATATATATACCGAATATTCAGGAACAGTCATATTCACTTTAATGAAGACTACTCCGGTAAGCAAAGTGGCTGAAGAGGTCTTCAGACAGGCAAAAGACGGAATCTATAAACAGGAAAAGATGCTTCTCATGCCTGCTCTTGGATTTAATAATACATATACCCTTGCTGTTCCAAGAAAATTTTCTGAAGAAAACAATATAACAAAGATTTCAGACCTTGAACGTGTAAAGGATATTATAAAAGCCGGATTTACAAGGGAATTTGTAGATAGAGAAGACTGCTACAGGGGATTTAAGAAAATTTATGGCTTCGAATTCCCTAATATAAGGGAAATGGAACCTAAGCTCCGGTATGTGGCTGTAGAAAAAGGTGAGATAAATCTTATGGATGCCTATGCTACAGACAGTGAAATAGATGAATATGGACTTGTTGTACTGAAAGATGATAGAAATCTTTTTCCTCCTTATCAGGGAGCACCTTTTCTGAAAGAAAAGACATTGAAAGAATACCCAGAATTATTAGGTATATTTAAAAAACTGGAAAATAAGATAAATGATTCTGAGATGAGGAGAATGAATAGGGAAGTCAATGAAAATGGTAAAAAGCCCGAAGAAGTAGCCAGAGAATTTTTGAAAAGCAAGAATCTGATAAAATAATTCTGGAAATAATCTCAATATTTATGTCAAAAATCTGTATCATCTCTTTTTCAGCTGATACAGATTTTTTCATTATTCAGTTTTTTTTATATTTAATTAAGATTTTTTCGTAAAAAAATGGTATACTAGAACTATAACACTAAATAAATTTGAGAAAGGAGCCGCAATGGAAAAAAATAAAAAGATTGAATATGCGATTATTTCACTACTTCCACTCACTATGCTGGTGTATTCTCTTTTTTCTATTCCTATATCAGAATTAGGAATCAATTTACTTAAAATTTTTCATTCCAATGATATCTTTCTTACGGACTATTTTGCTTTAACTAACCGGGAAACAGCAATGTTCAATGCTTCTGCCATAGCACTTATAAATATATTCCTTGTGTATAAGCTCGACATGAAAATAAATGGACTGGTCATTGCAGGAATCTATATAATGTTCGGTTTTGCCTTCATTGGAAAAAATTTATTGAATATCATCCCTTTTTATGTAGGTGCACTACTATATTCAAAATTTACAGGTAAACCTTATAAATCAATTATTATAGTTACAATGTTTTCTACGGCATTATCACCATTTGTAAGTTCTACTGCCAGCTTTTTCAATTTTACTCCTATGGGTATTCTGGCTGCATTTACGATAGGAACTATACTTGGATTTATAGTTCCCCCTGTTTCAGTGAACACTGTCCAGTTTCATAATGGATATAGCCTTTATAATACAGGTCTTGCTGTAGGTCTTATAGCCATTATTTTCTACTCAGTAATCAGAGCAGCAAACATTTCATTAAATACAAATAA
>CAYYAV010000220.1:0-3532 GCA_964469865.1 uncultured Fusobacteriales bacterium
GTATAGAAATACGTACAGACTTAGGATAGGACAATATAGAGCTATTTTCAAAGTTGAAAAAGAAATTAAAGTTTTAAAAGTTATGAAAATAGACAGTAGAGGCGATGTCTATAGAAAGAAAAGATAGAGGTTTTTATCCTCTATTTTTTTATTATTTCACCTTCGTTCAATGAAAATAAATACTATTGGTATCGCTAGTGAATACTATCAAACCCACTAATGTCAAAATATCATTTAAGGCTTTATTTATAATGCTTTGAATTCGTTTTTAAAAGTTGTTTTCTCTCTTCTTAGTGTCAATACTAATATAATAATAAAAAATTATAACTATGGCGAAAATTTATAATTTCTGTATTAAAATAATCTTTCCGTGAATGAGCTGATTTTTGATAGAGAATATTTCAAAAGTGATAAAAAATTCAAAAAAATCGTAAAAAAAGATTAAAGAAAACAGTATATAATGTCGTTAACCTTTTAAAGGCAGATGGTACAGCAGAAGAAATACCTGAAATAAAAGGAAAAGGTGGAACAGCCTATGTAGGAGATGATGGAAAGCATACAGTTATATCACAAGAAAGTTATCTTGGTGAAAAGTCAACAGAATATGGGACTAAAGGTTCTGTTAAACCTTATCTATTTTCTTTTTAACCATAACAAAAACCTCCAAATATTATATAGTTATTCTACCATATATTATTTAGAGGTTTATACATAATTTTTTATACACCCGAATTTAGATTTATCGAATTTTTTTTACCACCACTCTTGACAAAGAGCCTTTAAAAACGTCAAATACCAAAAACATTAATAACTAGTCTATATTTATTCTAATACCAGTTGTAAATACATTGTTGTTCAGCTTGCCTTTTTCAAATTTCCCGTCATAGTTCGCATACCATGCAAAATTAGGATTAAATTCAGTCAAAATTCCAAGTCCTGCCCAAGTCCTGTTTCTTGAGAGTCCAATGCCCTTAACGGTAAATGTTGCATTCGACAGACCTGTGTATGCAGCATCAAAGCTCAGATCCACATCATTAAATGCTCTCTGATGGGTTACATAGCCCTGTAACGTAGTCTTACTTCCTTCGCCCCAGTTAAAACTCTGACCAAGCCTAAGTCCAACCAGTCCACCGGTCTGGCTGTAAGTCTTCCTGTCAGCAGTAAGCCCGAACTGGCTGTCCGTTTCACTAAAAGCTCCCCTTCTCACTGTGTCATGAGAAATTCCTATGAACGGTGTAAATGTAAAGCTGCCCTTACTGATATCTATCCCTGTTTCCAGATATCCTGAATATACCTTGTCTCTATGATTTATTTTTGCCCTTGAAGTGCTCGAAGAAGAAAGCATGATATCCCTTTCAACATCGCTCGAAACAAATCCTGCCCCTAGTCTTCCCTGTACATATAGAGGATTATTCTTGTTATCCCATCTTCCGTATAGCGAGATTCCAAGATTAGTTGCTTCTGATTCTCCGCCATATCTGTCAAACTCAACATCTGACTTAGAATATGAAAATGCCGTCCCTAATATAAGATTATCTGTGAACGCCCTGTCTATCCCTATCTGTCCACCATTCACTTTTGTCTTGCCTTCTCCAAATCCGTCCTCCCTAAGTTTACCATTAGCAGTAATTCCACTTAGCCAAAGTCCTGCCTTGTTTCCTACATTATCAAGAGTCCCCAGCATTGTCAGCCTGTTGGAGAGGTCCTTATTTATTGTCTGTGAATGCTGGAATGTCAGTGCCTGAGCCGAAGCATATATCTGTCCTGACAGGCTATCTAATATAGCAGAGGCATTAGGTAGTGCCATAGTCTGAAGCTGGGCGGCACTTTTTGAAAATGCAGTGACATTACCTGCGTTTCCTGATTCTAATTGGCTGTCAAGAGCCGTAAATGCAGTTTCCAGATTCTTTGCTACATTATTCCGCATAGTATCAGATAATTCTGAATTTTCAACATATTCCAGCACATTTTTCCTGCTTAACTTAGCATTTACTGCCCCTGATTCTACTGTTATTTCAGCATCCAATAATTCAGGAGTTTCAACTTTGGAAAAACTTCCGCTTATATTATTATCCGAAGTAATCACATCGCTTGTAACTCCTTTAGCAGTTATGTAGACAACTTCACCATCCTCTTCATTATTCAGTTCCAGTATAGAGTTATTCAGATCTACATTACCGGAAACATTTACTGAAGCCCCTAATGAAGATATGAATTTTGAAGAAGAAGAAGCTGTATAATTTCCTTCAATCGTTGCTGTACTACTTGTATTTTCATAAGTTCCGTCATTAGTTACGTCACTTTCCAGAGAAGAACCTTCTGATGTAGTGAATGTACCTAATGGATTAATTGTAACAGCAGAGGCATAAGTTCCATTTACCTGTAGCTTACCTGCATTGACAGTCGTATTTCCTGTATACGTACTGTTTCCGCTCAAGACCAGAGTTCCTGCACCATTTTTTATAACCCCTGCATCTCCTGATATATCATTGGAGAATGTATAAGTACCCGAAGACACATCTAATGTAACATTGCTACTTAAAGCCAGGGCAGTTGAGAATAATGAAGGACCGTTTATTGCCTTTCCGATATTTAAAAGTCCCCATCCAAATACGGAATCTACTCCTTCTGCTCCTATATCTGTTGCCGTGGATAGGATAGTCTGTCTAAGCAGGCTTCCGGACATCCATGGATATTTCTGTTTTATTAATGCTGCAGTTCCTGTAACTACCGGTGCGGCAAAAGAAGAACCACCAGCGATATAGCTCGCTCCAGCCACATCATATATATATTCTCCCACAGCTGTAACACTCCAGTTTGCTGCTACTCCGGCAGGCTGTAGTACAGACATGTTACTCCATGTATAATTAGCCGAAGTATCTTTAGTAACTAATCCTACAACATTAAGCCATCCTTCTTCCAGGCTGCTGTCAAAGTAAGGTAGACCACCTTCTATAGATGACTGGGAAGCTGTTTCATCATTTCCTGCAGCCCATACAAACAGTGCCCCGTTGGATACAGCACTCTTGTAGAAGCTATATAAGGCAGATCCTATAGGATTTACATAATAATAAGCTGAAGATGAATTGTTATTGAAAGCAGTAACTACTTCATCAGAGCCGAATGACTGGTTAAAAATTCTTACTCCATATGTATTGTACATGGTGTTATACATAGCTACAGTAGGATCAAGTGTCACATCAGATCCATTTACTACAGAAGCATCTGCAACAACAAGAGATACTCCTTTGGCAATCCCGTTTGAAGTATTTCCACCTACTGTTTCAGCAACTAGAATACCGTGATAATCACCAGTTCCACTAATATTACCTGTATTAATATTAGTAAGCCTGCTTCCAAATTTTGAAGTCATATCCGATTTTAATGTAGTGTCCGTAGTATTAAATGAAGTGTCTATAATTCCTACTGTTATTCCACTTCCTGTATAAGTTACAGAACTTTTATTATTTGGATCACTTGAACTATAAGTCCTTGTACTGTCCCTCCATATAATATTTCCTGATGAATCATA
>CAYYAV010000221.1:0-3524 GCA_964469865.1 uncultured Fusobacteriales bacterium
AAATTTGTCGCAATATATTATACAATCTATGATTTTTAAAAATTTTATAATATATTTTTAGAAATAAAAAAAAATGTGGTATACTTATACTAAGAAAAATTACTTGAAAAGGAGGTATAAATCTTGGCAGAAGAAGTTTTAAGGAAGATACAGGAAACAGAAAGAACGGCTGATAAGCTGATTGCAGAAGCTGGTGAAAATGCAAAAAATATTCTAAAAAATATTGAGCAGAAAATCAAAAATGATGGAGATAAGATACTTTCAGAAGTAAATAATGAACTAAAAAAATTGAAGAACAGAGTAATTGAAGAAACCGAAAATTCTGTAAACATTGCATTTGATAAAGAAAAGGAAGAAATTGAAAGTATATTGAACATCGATGAAGGCAAAATAGAAGAAATAGTCAGCATATTAAAAGAGAGGATTGTGGGATAATGGCAATAGTTAAAATGAGCAAATTCAATCTGATTGCTTTCGAATCACAAAAATCTCAGCTGTTAAAAAAACTGCAGAAGTTTAAGGAAGTAGATTTTATTGACCTTGGAATTGATAAAGAAATTGAAGGCAATGATGACAGGATTTTAAAAAGGATGAGTAATAATGAAGAACTGATTGAAATTGATGAAAGGTTAAATAATGTCGATAATGCTGTTAAACTTCTAAAAAGATACCATACTGTAGATAAAAGTTTGAAAGCGATGATGAAAGGGAATAAAAGTTATACCTTTGAAAAATTAGCAGAAAAATCTAAAGAGTATGACTGGGAGAAAGTAAGCGAAGAGTTAAAAAAACTGGGAAATATGTATTCAGGTATTAAATCCCATATAAGTAAAAAATATTCAGAAATAGAAGAAATTTCAGTGTGGAACAGGTTGGATACAAGTCCGGAAAGTCTTAGAAAGTTAAAAAGTGTAGCATCTTACCTTGGTTCTGTTCCTATTAAATTAAAAAATAGTTTTATACTTCAGATTAATGAATTAGAATATGTTTATTATGAGGAATTAAAAATTACTAAAGAAGATGTCTACTATCTGATAATTTCGGATAAAGGTTCTGAAGAAAAAGAAAAACTGGAGGAGGTTTTAAGGAACTGTGGTTTTAATTTATCTGACTTAAATCTTAATGTACCTCCAGCTGAACATATAAATAATCTTAGACGGGAAATAGAAATTTTAAAAGAAAACAAGGATAGGCTGAAAAGCCAGATAAAGGAATATGATTCTCAGCTAGAAGATCTGGAAGCAGTGTATGAATATCTGAAAAACAAGAAACTCAGGATAGAGACATATGAAAAACTGGG
Organism: uncultured Fusobacteriales bacterium; assembly: GCA_964469865.1. GTDB lineage: Bacteria > Fusobacteriota > Fusobacteriia > Fusobacteriales > Leptotrichiaceae > JAGOWQ01. Next base: position 1,301 of record CAYYAV010000221.1, read on the forward strand.
TAAGACAGAAAATACATTTATCCTTAAAGGTTGGATACCTTCAATAAAAGAAGAAGAGTTTGAAAGCAGCATCAGGGAAATAACAGGAAATAACTATTATATAAACTTTAAGGAAGCAAGCCCAGAGGATTCTGAGGTACCAATAAAACTGAAAAATGGTAAGATATCAAGTTCATTTGAAAATCTGACAGGTATGTACGCCTATCCGAGATACAACGAAATAGATCCTACTCCATTTATCACACCATTTTATATATTATTTTTTGGAATGATGGGTGCAGACGTAGGTTATGGTGTAATGCTGTTATTAGCGACACTATTTATACTGAAGTTTTTTAACTTAAATAGCAAAAACAGACTATTTGTCCAATTTTTCTTTTATTTAAGTTTTTCAGTGATATTCTGGGGATTTTTATATGGATCATATTTTGGAATGGAGATTCCTGGTATGTGGAAACTTATAAACCCTGCACAAGAATATAATAAGCTTCTTGTAGGTTCAGTCTTATTTGGAATAGTACACATATTTTTCGGATTGGCATTGAAGGCATACCTGCTTCTGAAAGAAAAAAAGCCATTAGATGCAATATATGATGTCTTATTCTGGTATATGGCACTGAGTGGAGGTATATTATATCTGATATTCAAGCTTATGGATTTAAATGCTTCAGTAGCCACTATATCAGCAATTATAGCAGTAATAGGGATGACAGGAATTGTCCTTACAGGAGGAAGAGAAGCTAAAAATATAGGTGGAAAATTGGGTGGAGGACTATACAGCTTATACGGAATATCTAGCTATGTTGGAGATTTTGTATCTTATTCAAGGCTTATGGCTCTGGGTCTTTCTGGAGGATTTATAGCACAGGCGATAAATATGATTATCCAAATGGTAGGAGGAAAAGGTATAGGAATGTTTTTTGCACCTTTAATATTCATAGGAGGGCATTTTTTCAACATGTTTCTATCTTTCTTAGGAGCTTATGTACATACTTCAAGACTTATGTATGTGGAATTTTTTGGGAAATTCTATGAAGGAGGAGGAAGACCCTTTAAGGATTTTAGGACGGAAAGTAAATATATAAATATGGAAGATTAAGATATGTCTTAGTGAGGAATTATTAAAAATTTAAAAAGATAATAAATTATTAAAATAAAATTTTAGGAGGAAAGATTATGAATATGTCAACAGCATTAGCACAATATGGAGGAGTTCTTTTTGCAGCTTTAGGAGCAGCTGCAGCAACATTTTTATCAGGTTGGGGTTCAGCTAAAGGAGTAGGAATAGTTGGAGAGGTAGCAGCAGGATTAATGATAGAAGAACCTGAAAAATTTGGTAAATCTCTAGTATTGCAGCTATTACCAGGTACACAGGGATTATATGGATTTGTTATAGGACTTATGGTTTTGGGAAGATTAAATGTGAATATGAGTTTTGCAGAAGGTTTCTATATTTTAATGGCATGTCTGCCCATAGCGGTTGCAGGATATGGATCAGCAATAGCACAAGGAAGAGTTGCGGCATCTGGAATCAGTCTACTGGCAAAGAATGAAGAACAGTCTACAAAAGGTATAATATATGCGGTAATGGTTGAAACTTATGCTTTATTAGCATTTGTAGTATCGATTATGCTATTATCAGCTGTATCATTTAATTAATATTTAGAAAGGACGTGAAATAATGTCTGGATTGGATAATTTAACATCAAAAATATTAAATGATGCTAAAGAGAAAGCTGACAGGATTATAAAGGAAGCAGAAGAAAAAGCAGAAGAAAAATATATACAGGGAATGAAGAAATATAATTCTCAGAAAGCACTTCTCGAAGAAAATGGAGTGAGAGACAGAGAACTGACATCAGAAAGAATAAAATCAAGTGCCGGTTTAAAGTCGAGAAATGAAAAGCTGAAAGCTAAACAGGCTGTAATTGAAAAAGTAATTGACAGACTTAAAGATAAGCTGATAAATATGAGTGAAATAGAATATCTGGACTATTTACAAAATAATGTAGATTTTTCCTCTTCCAGTAAAAATAGTAAGCTGATAGTAAAAAAAGAATATGCTGATAAAGTAAAGGAAATATATCCAGATATAAATGTTTCTGATACGGAATATGTAAATTCAGGATTTATAATTGAAGAAAACGGCATACAGAAAAATTATACATTTGAAGTAAAACTTGATTTTATGCGGGATGAACTGGAAGTTGAAATATCAAGGCTT
>CAYYAV010000222.1:0-3519 GCA_964469865.1 uncultured Fusobacteriales bacterium
TGCTGCAACTCTTCCAGATTTTTTAGCTGCTTTAGCAATTCCTTTTTCTCTTAACCAGTCAATTGCTTTTTCAATGTCTCCGCCATTTTCTTCTAGTGCTTTTTTACAGTCAAGCATTCCTGCCCCTGTTCTTTCTCTTAATTCTTTAATAAGTGCTGTTGTGATTGCCACTTTATTTCCCTCCTAAACTTCATTTATTTTTTATTTTTCAATTTTAAGTCTATTCCATTTAATAATTCATTTACTGATTCAATACGGTAAGAACTGGGATTTTTCTTAGCTATTTCTAATACTTTTTTTGCCCATCTCTCAGCTTCAGAAAAATTTTCGAGGTAATAATAACTTATTGCTAAATAATATTGTGCCTCCGGATTACCTTTTTGAGCAATCGGCAGCAATGCTTTTTCTACCTGTGCATATTTTTTCTGAACAAAATATGCTTCACTCAATATCTGCAGAATATCCGAATTTTCCTCATCAAATTCTAGAAACTCAGTTGCATATTTTTCAGCCAGCCTATGATTTCCATAATTATTATAAAAAGCTGCTAATCTGAATATTGCATAAGCATTTCCTATAAATGCAAAATTTTTATTATCTCTAAGTTCTTTAAGACTGTAATGTGATTTATATCCTTCTTTCTCTATCTCTTCAATATATTTCTTTCCTATTTCTTCTTTTCCTTTTTTATTTAAATACAAAAGAGCTAAAGAATATTTCCCTGTATCGTCATTACCTAACTCTATTGATTTCAGATAGTTTTTTTCAGATTCAACCAGATTTTCCTGTGCAGAATATATAGTACCTAGAGTTTCATAGGCAAACGAATCATCCGGATATTTTTTAATATATTCTTTTAACAATGGAATTAGATTCTTGTAATCTTTCTTTTCATTATAAGTTATGTATCTATCCTTAAAATCCTTTTTCTCTTTGGAATACATATTTTCATACTTAAGATCTATTTCATAAAATCCTTCTACATAAGTTATATCATGATTCATACGGTATTTTTCTTCGTTTGCTGTATTTACCGTACTTTGATTATTTGCATATAGAGCACTTAAACTTGTTAATAATAATCCAATTAAAACTTTTTTCATAACCTCTTATCCTCCGTTTTACACCTGATAAAAGTATAAGTTTTCCTATAATCAATTCAAAATTACTATTTTTTAGAAAACAGGGGAATGGTTTTATTCCCCCTTATTTTTTTATTATTCTTCTGTTATTTCTTCTTCTACTATTTCTTCTTCTATTATGTCAGTTTCTACTTCTTCAATTTCTACATCTTCTGACACTTCTTCAGAAACGAAGCCTTCAACTCCTCCATTTCCTTCAACTGCAGCATTTGCTATAACTTGTGCAAATAATTTTACTGATCTTATTGCATCATCATTTGCCGGAATCTTATAAGTCACTAAATCAGGATCTACATTTGTATCTATTAATGCGATTACCGGTATTCCTAATTTCTTAGCCTCTTCCAATGCTAAAAATTCTTTCTTTATATCTACAACAAATAATGCTGCAGGTAGCTTATTCATATTCTTAATTCCACCTATATTTTTAGATAGCTTAGCCATTTCTTTTCTTAACAGTCCTGCTTCTTTCTTAGTATATGCTGTATCAAGAGTACCATCTGCATCCATTTCTTCTAATTCCTTAAGTCTTTTTACCCTTGTCTTGATTGTATTAAGGTTAGTTAATAATCCTCCCAGCCATCTATGATTTACATAAAACCCTCCAGCTCTTTCCGCTTCTTCCCTTACTGCATCCTGTGCCTGTTTCTTAGTACCTACAAACAATACTTTTCCACCTTCTTCGGAAATCTGTCTTACAAATTCATAAGCTCTTTCAGTAGATGATAAAGTTTGATGTAAATCCAGAATATGGATTCCATTCCTTTCAGTAAAAATATAAGGTTTCATTTTAGGATTCCACCTTTTTGCTTGATGTCCGAAATGTGCTCCTACTTCTAATAATTGTTTCATTGTGATTACTGCCATTGTTTTTTCCTCCTGTTATTTTTGGTTTTTTCTCCCACTTATCCCCAAAAGCAGATTACAGCTACTTTGCCATAACACCCTACTTTCAGATTAAACAAAGTGTGATTAATTATTATGACATTTTATTATTATTTAAACATTCATTCTAATATTTAAATAATGGTGCGAGTGGCGGGACTTGAACCCGCACGGACTGTGTCCACCACCCCCTCAAGATGGCGTGTCTACCATTCCACCACACTCGCGGTACTTCTTATTTTACTACATTTAATTACTTTTTTCAACTCTTTTATTACTTTTTTTTTATTTTTTTATTATATTTTACAACCTAAGCAGGCTATTCTTCTTCAGGATACACCATTCCCCAATTTTCCCTTATTTCAGTCATTATATCCATAACATCTATAGTATTTCCAAGGTTCATGATATTCTTCCCTGAAATGACCGATTCTTCCATATTTCTCAGTTCATATTGTAAGGCTTTTCTGGTATCACCTTCAACTATATCTTCAATCTCTCCGGTTTCAGTATACACAATTTTTGCCCTGTCTGCTCTGGGATATTCCATTATTTCTATATATGCCTTTTCACATGCTATTACTGCTCTTTTAGGCTGCTTCGAATGTAATGTCAGAGATATTGTCGCCATTTCCTGTTCTCTATTCATCATAAGTATTCCTGCCTGTTCATCTACTCCAGTAGGTGCAAATTTTACCTGGGATAATATATTATCAGGCTTTGAAGTCATAAATAGTCTTGCAAGGGATATCGAATACACTCCTATATCAAGCAATGCTCCTCCTGCAAGCTGTCTACTGAAAAATCTGTTATTCATATCATAATCCTTGTAGCTTCCAAAATTTATCTGTATCATCCTTACTGCTCCAAGCTTACCCAACCTTACTATTTCATTCAGCTTCTTATATAATGGCATATTATAGATTGTCATAGCTTCTCCAAGTATAAGCCCTTTCTCTTCTGCTATTTTCACACTTTCCATTAGTTCTTCACTGTTTAAGGTTATCGATTTTTCGCATAATACATGCTTCCCTGCATCTAGTGCCTTTTTCATAAATGATCTATGAGTATTATGAGGGGTTGTCAAATATATAATATCTACATTTTCATCTTCAAATACCTCATCGTATCCATTATAGACCTTTTCTACATTATATTTTTCAGCAAATTCTACTGCTTTTGAATACGTCCTGTTTCCTACTGCGTACAGTTTCTTCCCCATATTTTCCAATGCCTGGGCCATCTCATTTGCTATGACCCCTGTTCCTAAAACTGCCCATTTTAATTCTTTGTTCATAATCATTGCCATCCTTTCAGAATAAATTTCTATATTTTATATTTTTAAGTATTTTAACCTTTTCTACATTTACTGTTTCCATACAGTCCTTTTATGTATCCGCTTTTTTCCCCATCTTCATCATATATACATATAGGAGGCTCTATCTCCAGGCCATCCCCGGCATCTTTTATTCCTTCAACAAGGCACATCTTA
>CAYYAV010000223.1:0-3500 GCA_964469865.1 uncultured Fusobacteriales bacterium
TCCTCCGTATATATCAAGAGATGAGATGAATGTAATGTCAGAGGATACTTTATTGCATGAGCCTGATGATGCTCTTTTTGCAGAAAATGAAGGACTGTATTTTTATACGGAAATAAGCAGGAATGCTCTTAAGTATTTAAAGAACAGAGGAATTCTTATTTTTGAAGTAGGATATAGGCAAGCAGAAGCTGTAAAAAAGATAATGGAGTACACAGGATATAAAAATATAAATATAATAAAAGATTTACAGAATAATGATAGAGTAGTATCTGGACAAAAAATAGAATAAATTAGAAGAAATTAATAGGAGTAGGGACAAATGAAAGTATACAGAAAAGAAAAAAGAAATATGAAAAAGTTGGCAGTGCTTACAGCTGTAATATTTTTAGCAAATATTAATTTTAGTGCTAATGAACTGGATGATGTAATAAAAAATTACTACAATAATAAGGATTATAACTTGCTCAGTATGAGAGATACAAAAGGTGAAGCTACAGCCTCACCTTCAAAAATAAGGTCGTCTACAGAAAAAGTAATAAAAAATAAGGCAAATTTAAAAATAACGAACAGAGAACTGATGATTATTGCAGATAAGATATATGAAAATGAGACCGGAGGGAAAAAATGGGATCTTGTTTCATGGAATTCAGGAGAAAATTTTCCTTCACTTGGGATAGGACATTTCATATGGGCCAAATCACCTGGAAGCAACGGCAGATTTGGAGAAAGTTTACCTGAACTTGTCAATTTCTACAGGTCTAAAGGAATAAAAGTACCTAAAGTCCTTGAGCAGAACAGATATTCTCCGTGGAGAAGCAGAACGGAGCTTCTTAGTAAAAGGGACAGCGGAGATCGTGAAATAGCAGAACTTATAGATTTTTTTGACAGGACAAGGGATACTCAGGTCCTATATATATTTGAAAGGCTTGAAAATTCACTGGAAAAAATGCTGGAAGCTTCTTATGATAAAGAAAATCTGAGATATCAGTTTTATAGAGTAGCAAATTCTCCTAATGGACTTTATGCCCTTATAGATTATGTAAATTTTAAAGGAGAAGGGCTGTCAACAAGTGGTGCCTACAACCATCAGGGGTGGGGACTTAGGCAGGTTCTGGAAAATATGAAGGGAAGAGGCGAAGGAAAGAATGCCCTTATAGAATTTAGTAATTCTGCAAAATATATACTGACAAAAAGGGTGCAGAATGCTCCAAAAAATGAGAGCAGGTGGCTTGCCGGATGGACAAAAAGAACAGATACATACAAGAATTTTGAATTGAGGTAACTTATATAAATAAATAATAAGGAAGAAGAAAATGGAGATTTCAGAATTTGATTTTGAATTACCTGAAGAACTGATAGCTCAATATGCTGTTAATCCTAGAGATCATTCTAGATTATTAGTATTGGACAGGACAAATCAGACGAGAGAACATAAAAGGTTTTATGATATAACAGATTATCTGAGAAAGGATGACATTCTTGTAATAAATAGGACAAAAGTAATTCCCGCTAGGCTTTTTGGTAGAAAAAATACAGGAAGAGTAATGGAATGTTTTTTATTAAAAAGATATGATCTTTATACATGGGAAGTGTTGTTAAAACCTGCAAAGAAATTAAGGATAGGAGAAAAACTCATATTTTCTGAAGGAATTTTGGAGGCAGAACTTACAGAGATAAAAGATAATGGAAATAGGATTCTGAAATTCAAGTTTGTGGGAAGTTTTGAGGAAATAATCGATAAGCTTGGGGAGATGCCGTTACCTCCATATATAGTAGAAAAGCTTGGAGACCGGAACCGTTATCAGACGGTCTATGCTAAGGAAGGGGAATCAGTTGCAGCACCTACTGCAGGTCTTCATTTTACAGAAGAACTGCTTGATAAAATAAGAAAAATGGGGATAACTATTGCGGAAGTCTTTTTAGATGTAGGTCTGGGAACATTCAGACCCGTTCAGGTTGAAAATATAGCCGAACATATAATGCATAGTGAAAAGTATAGAATTTCAGAAAAAACGGCACAGATAATAAATGAAGGTAAAAAAAATGGAAAAAGAATAGTAGCTGTCGGAACAACTTCAGTAAGGACCCTTGAGTCATCTCTGGATGAAAAGGGTAGACTGATTTCGGGAGAAGGGCAGACGGACATATTTATATACGGAGATTACAAATTTAAAATAGTAGATGCTATTATTACAAATTTTCATTTACCTAAATCAACATTGATAATGCTAGTATCAGCATTTGGTGGAAAAGATTTTATTTTTGATTCCTATAATGAAGCAGTAAAAGAAAAATATAGGTTTTACAGTTTTGGTGATTCAATGTTTATATATTAATAAAGACTTATAATAGAAAGGATCTTATGTTAAAAGGGAGTTTAAGAATACTAATAATAATATTATTTTCTGTAACAGGGTTTATAGTATTCAGTATAGAAAGTGAATTTTTGGCTGTAGGGAATATAAAGATAGTGAGACCGGAACCTCTGATAATAAAGAGAGAAGATATAAATATAATTATTGAAAAGAATGGGGAGGTGAGGGTAGATACTTTCTATACATTTAAAAATATAGGGAAATATAATATAAAGTCCACTTTCATGTTCTGGCTTGATAAGAATATCCTTGATAATCCTGAAAATAAATTAACAAATGTTAAAAATAAATATATAAAAAATATAAAGTTTTTTTCAGATTATAAAAAGACAGAAAATTTAAGGGCGGTAATAAATTTTGATGAAAAAGTATATGAGGAACAGACCGGAGAAAATATCCAAAGAGACTGGTATGCCATTTCTAAAGTTATTCCTTCAAATGAAGAAGGATATCTGGGAGTTTATTATTATCTTATAAATACAGATTTTGAAAAAAGGGGACAGCTTATATTCAGTTTTGATCTGGTCAATAACTTTAATAATAAGAATCTTGCAGAAATACTGTATATAAATATACATAATAAATCCGGCAGGAAAATAGGAAGCATAGACTACAAAGGATACCTATTTAATAATATACAAAAAAAGAACAGTAATATACAACACTTTGAATTATTGGCAGGAAATGTCAGCCTGGATGGGAAATTAATAATAAATTTCAGATAGAGTCAATATCCTGAAGAACTGCAAAAAAGTTCCGGATAAATGAAAAATAGAAAAGAAGGTAAAAAAATGAGGATTACTGCAGGAGAACTTAAAAATAGGAAAATAAAATCAAGGGAAGGAAGAGAGACAAGACCGACTCTTGAAAGGATAAAGGAAGCAATATTCAGTATAATAGGGGATAAGGTGGAGAAGGCTGTATTTCTGGATCTATATTCAGGGACAGGGAACATAGCTATAGAAGCTCTAAGCAGAGGTGCCGCAAGAGCCGTAATGATAGAACAGGATAAAGATGCTCTTAGGATAATAATAGAAAACTTAAATAATCTTGGGCTTGATAGAAGAGCAAGGGCATATAAGAATGATGTATTCAGGGCATTGGAAATACTGGGAAGAAAAAATG
>CAYYAV010000224.1:0-3471 GCA_964469865.1 uncultured Fusobacteriales bacterium
ATATGCCTTCACTCCTTTATATTATCCTATATGTATATTAAATTTTCATTTTCTTAATTTTACCTTATTTCTATGCTGTTGTCAATAGATGTTTCCATATATTTATTTTGAGGAAATTTCAAATATAAATACCATATCATGAATTGTTTTATAAATTCTTCTGAATATGCTCTGTTAGTACTTTTCTAATAGTATACTCCAGTATACTATTAATTGACAAATTTCTTATTTCATTGTATATTGTATATACAAAAATTTATAAATAATTAAACTTTTTAGGAGATGATGCATATGAAAAAAATAAGAAAAGAAGAGATTATTACTAAATCATATAATGTTCCGCCTCATATGGTAGGAAATGGATTCAGAGTAAGACAGTATGTCCCGGGAAGACAGAACCTGCAGGAGAGGTTTTCGCCTTTTATATTACTTGATTATAACGAGCCTTTCCACTTTCCGCCAAGTGATAAAGTAAAAGGTGTCGGTCCCCATTCTCATAAAGGTTTTGAAACAGTCACTATCAACCTGGCAGGAAAGATAGAGCATAATGACAACAAAGGCAACCATGGTATTTTAGAGCCCGGAGATGTGCAATGGATGACAGCCGGAAAAGGAATTCTTCATAAAGAATATCATGAAAAAGAGTTTTCCAGGACAGGAGGGCTTTTCCATATGATACAGCTATGGGTTAATTTACCCAGGGAATACAAGAATACTGAGCCAAAATATCAGAACCTCTTAAAGGATGGTATGGGTGTCAGGGAAATGAAAAATGCTAAGGTTACTGTTATTGCAGGAAAGGCTTTTGAAACTGAAGGTCCTGCAGAAACATTCACTCCGATGAATATTTATTCTGTTGATCTTGATAAGAACTCTTCAATAGATATAGATGAACCGGAAGAATTTAATACAGGACTTATAGTAGTTGGCGGTGAATTAAAAATCAATGGTACCCTCTATACTGAAAATGATTTCATAATATTTGAAAATAATGAAGGGGTAATAGAACTTGAAGCGCTCTCAGAAAATTCAAAGATAATCGTATTAAGCGGGAAACCTATAAATGAACCTATTGTTTCTTATGGTCCTTTTGTCATGAATACTCAAGAGGAGATTACACAGGCTTTTGAAGATTTTAAAAATGGCAAATTCGGTGATACTGATTTTTAATAACTGTTAAAGAAAATGATTTTTATTTTAGTATCTTAACTTTTATAAATTAATTTTATAAAGTTTTACTTCTTTTTATTCTTGATATTTATCTAAATCAGGCTAATATTATATTAGAGACTATCAGATTAATAAAGGGAGGAATTTCTATGATTTCGTTTATTTTATCTATAATAGCCCTTATTTTAGGGTATACCATTTATGGAAAGATTGTGGAGAAGATTTTTGTCATTGAGCCGGAAAGACCTACTCCTGCAATTGAATATAATGACGGTGTCGATTATGTAGAGTTGAGCACACCAAGGTCATTCTTAATTCAGTTCTTAAACATTGCGGGAACGGGACCTATATTTGGTGCAATCGCTGGAGCTCTCTGGGGTCCTGCAGCGTTCTTATGGATTGTTTTCGGATGTATTTTTGGAGGAGCAGTACACGATTTCCTTATAGGTATGATGTCATTACGTTCCAAGGGGAGCAATATTGGAGAAATAGTCGGAGAAAATCTGGGAGTTACAATGCAGCAGATAATGAGGATATTTTCTATTGTGCTTTTACTTCTTGTTGGTGTTGTATTTATCAAATCCCCTGCAGATATACTGCATAACTTGATGCCTGACATAAGTGCCATGACATTTACAGTCATTATCATCATCTATTATATCCTGGCAACTGTATTACCTATTGACAAGATAATTGCAAAAATATATCCTCTATTCGGCTTTGCTCTTCTGTTTATGGCCATCGGAATAGGAGGAATGCTTATATTCGGTTCATTTACAGGACAATTTGCAATACCTGAGCTGACAGAAATCTTTAAGGGAAACCCTCACCCGAAAGGAGTATCAATGTTCCCTTATCTGTTTATTTCCATAGCATGCGGTGCAGTAAGCGGATTTCATGCTACACAGTCACCAATGATAGCAAGATGCCTGAAAAATGAGACAGAGGGAAGAAAAGTATTTTATGGTGCTATGATAGCAGAAGGAGTTGTTGCATTAATATGGGCAGCGGCAGCCATGACTGTATTCGGCGGAATAAAGGAACTTGCTGCAGTAGGTTCTCCTGCTGTTGTTGTAAACAGATCTTCTGTCCAGCTTTTAGGAGCATTAGGAGCATTCCTTGCTGTCCTGGGAGTAGTAGCATGCCCTATAACTTCAGGAGATACTGCATTCAGAGGATCAAGGCTGATAATAGCTGATATCTTTAATATTAAACAAGGTCCGGTAAAAAACCGTTTCCTTATTGCCATACCTCTATTTATAGCAGGAATTTATCTGACTACCATAGACTTCAATATTATCTGGAGATACTTTGCATGGGCAAATCAGACACTGGCAACTGTTGCCCTCTGGACTGCATCAGTATGGCTGTTAAAAAATAATAAGCAGTATTGGATTGCACTGTTTCCTTCAATATTTATGACAATGGTCGTTTCTTCATACATTGTTATAGCTCCTGAAGGATTTGTAAGATTCTTTAAAAATATTCCTGTACATACTATAGAAATGTATGGATTATTAATAGCTGGTATAATAACTGCTACATGCACATCCCTGTTCTTCATGTATAAAAACAGATTACATAAAGCAGCTTCTGTTTCAGAGATTGCTTAATACTCAGATTACAGGAAATATCCTCGGATGTGAACTTTTTAAAAATAAAAAAATCCTAATTAACTTTAGGATTTTTTTATATACTTAATTTTTTTGTAAAGAATCCATTCTGACTATCCGGCTATCTTACTTCTGATTCCTTGACAGATTTCACGTTTAAAGTTCTTCCGTCAGGAGAGGCAGGAATTTTAATACTTCCGTCTTTCAGCTTTTCTGCCAGTTTAGGCAACAGCGGATTATTGAAATTATATTTTATTATTTCCCAGTTATTATCCAGTTGAGGAGTAACTTTTCCTCCCTTTTCCTCTGTTATATATTTTATTATCAGATCCCTCATCCTTCCTCCATCCTGCAATTCGTCATAGGAATCATAATACTTATCGGCATCTGTTACAAGCTTTAAGTTGGATAGTGTACCAAATCTGTAGTTATTTACTGCCAGCTTATATGTAGCTTTCGGGTCTATCTGTTTTCCATTTATTGTCGGATTGACTATCCTCTGTCCGGCAGGTTTTGTAGGATCTACCTTATAACTTATCCCTGCAAACATGTCAAAGTTGTATCCCCTTATATTTTCATTGAAGCTTATAGTAAGATCTCCGGGCTGGAGCTGGTTATAGAAGCTGTACGACCATTCCATATATTTTAAAAGATTTTCCCCTGTAATGTTTACACCGATTAAAGTATT
>CAYYAV010000225.1:0-3456 GCA_964469865.1 uncultured Fusobacteriales bacterium
AAATGCTGGCAGCTGTTTCAGTGGCATTAATAGAAGCTGCAGGTGATAATCCTGATTCTTATATAAAACTGATATCGGTAAGGGAACTGAACTAAAAAATTAAGAAAGGAAGCAGGGAAGATGATAAAATTATATAAAATAAAGATCGGTGAAAAAGTATATGAAGTAGAACTGGAAGAAGTTACAGAAAAAGAAGGCAGAATAGAAGATTCTGAAAAAAAAGCTGATGAAAAGAAAGAAGCATCTAAGACAGAAGGAGTAACAAAAGTTGAAGCACCTATGCAAGGGCTAGTACTTAATATATTGATATCTTTAGGAGAAAAAGTAAAGGCTGGACAGGATCTGATTATTCTTGAAGCAATGAAAATGGAAAATCCTATAGTAGCTCCTGTAGAAGGGACGATATCGAGCATAGAGATATCTAAGGGAGATACAGTGGAAGCTGGAGATATACTGGTCACTTTATCATAATATCATGAAAGGAGAATAAATATGGAACTGTTAAAGACCTTATACAGTACAACCGGGATATCAATGATGACATCGGAACAGCTTATAATGATAATAGTAGCATTAATTTTATTATACCTGGCCATAAAAAAAGGATATGAGCCTTATCTGCTTTTACCGATAGCTTTTGGAATGCTGCTAGTAAACCTCCCGGGAATTCCCAAAGAAGGTATAATGGAAGAAGGAGGACTGCTTTATTATCTTTATATGGGAGTGAAATTTGGAATTTATCCTCCACTGATATTTCTGGCAATAGGAGCCTGTACAGATTTCGGTCCCTTAATTGCCAATCCCAGGAGTCTTTTGCTGGGAGCAGCAGCACAGCTTGGAATATTTGTTGCATTCATAGGAGCGATCCTGCTGGGATTGACAGGAAAAGAAGCGGCCTCTATAGGAATAATAGGAGGAGCGGATGGACCGACAGCCATTTATCTGACGACTAAACTTGCTCCCCATATGTTAGGACCTATAGCTGTAGCAGCCTATTCATATATGGCATTGGTCCCTGTTATACAGCCTCCTATAATAAGGCTTCTTACTACAAAGGAAGAACGCAGGGTAAGGATGGTACAGTTAAGAAATGTGAGTAGAAGAGAGAGAATACTTTTTCCTATAATAGTAACCATAGCAGTAACATTACTTATCCCGTCAGCCGGGACGCTGATAGGAATGCTGATGCTTGGAAATCTGATCAAGGAATCAGGAGTAGTGCCTAATCTTACTGAACATATCAAGGGAGCAATGCTATACTGTATAACTATAGTCCTTGGAACAACAGTAGGAGCAACTGCAAATGCACATACATTTTTAAGTATGGATACTTTAAAAATAATTGCACTGGGGCTCTTTGCCTTTGCATTCGGAACAGTAGGAGGAATACTTTTGGGTAAAGTAATGTATAGATTAAGTGGAAGGAAGATTAATCCTATAATTGGAGCTGCCGGAGTTTCTGCAGTTCCAATGGCAGCCAGAGTAGTTCAAAAAGTAGGACAGGAAGAAGACCCTGGAAATTTTCTCCTTATGCATGCAATGGGTCCAAATGTTGCAGGAGTAATAGGGTCAGCAGTAGCAGCAGGAATACTGCTTATAATATTTAAATAAGATTCTAAAATAAAAAATACATTTATGAAATTTTTAAATTTTTTCATGTAAATGTATTTTTTATTTTATATATTAACATCCTGTATCTTAAATATCATCTATTCTTCAAATTTTGGACCTGCATTAACAATATGTTCGCCAATATCAGGATATTTTTGAGAGAAATTCTCATTAAACTGTTTTGCCAGTTTTCTGGCGTAAGTTAAATAAGCTTCTTCATCTTTCCAGGTATCAATGGGATTCATGAGTTCATCTGGAATATCAGGACAGGATTGGGGAATATCAACATTCAATATATCATCATGTCTATATTCAACATTATCAAGTTGTCCGTTTAGTGCAGCATTTATCATGGCACGGGTATATTTTAACTTTATACGTTCTCCTATTCCGTAAGGGCCTCCAAACCATCCTGTGTTGACAAGATAGACTTTGGAGTTATATTTTGCTATCTTTTCTCCCAGCATTTCAGCATACACTCCTGGGTTCATTGGCATAAAAGGCTCTCCGAAGCAAGTTGAAAATGTAGGCTGTGGTTCTGTAATCCCTCTTTCAGTTCCAGCCAGCTTAGAAGTAAATCCTGTTAGAAAATGATACATTGCTCCTTCCTGAGTTAACCTTGAAATAGGAGGTAGGACTCCGGAAGCGTCTGCAGTAAGGAAGATAATTACATTAGGGATTCTTCCTATACCAGGCATTCTTGCATTAGTAATAAAATTTATAGGGTATCCTACACGGGTATTTTCAGTTAAGGTCTTGTCAGCAAAATCCAGTTTCCTTGTTATAGGATCTATGATGACATTTTCAACAAGGCTGCCGAATTTTATTGCATGATAGATTTCGGGTTCATTTTTTTCTTTAAGGTTTATACATTTAGCATAACATCCACCTTCAAAATTAAAGATACCGTGATCTGACCAGCCGTGTTCATCATCTCCAATAAGAAGTCTCTTAGGATCAGTTGAAAGAGTAGTCTTACCTGTTCCAGATAGACCAAAAAATACTGCAGTTGCTCCTGTTATAGGATCCATATTTGCAGAACAGTGCATTGGAAGAATATTCATTTGAGGTAGCAGGAAATTCATAACACAGAATACGGTCTTTTTTATTTCGCCTGAATACTGCGTTCCACAAATGAGAGCTTTTTTATCTTCATAATTTATTATAATGGCTGCTTCAGAGTTTACACCGTCAGTTGAAGGATTACATTTAAATCCTGGAGCTGCAATAATTGTAAAGTCTTCTTTTCCATAATTGGAAAGTTCGTCTTCTGTAGGTCTTATCAATAATTGATGAATAAATAAATTCTGACTGGCTAGTTCATTGACAATACGGAATTTTTTTCTACATGACGGATCAGCACCTGCGATACCATCAAAAATAAAAATTTCCCTGTTCTGTAAGTATGATATGATTTTTCCATAAATGAGATCAAACTTTTCTTTACTTATGGGTTTGTTTACCTTTCCCCACGATATATAATCGTGAATTCCTGGAGTATCAACGATAAATTTATCATCTGGAGACCTTCCTGTATATTTTCCTGTAGTCACAACAAGCGCACCAGTATCTGATAAGATCCCTTCCCCCCTTATTAAAGCCCTTTCTATTAAATCTGTAGGAGATAAATTATGATATACTGCAGTAGGGTTAATAATACCTAATTTTTTAAGGCCATATGTTTTTATCTTCATATTACTTCCTCCCTATGTATAGTTATTTATAAGCTACCTTACATAATAATTATACCTTAGGAATTTTTAAAAACAAGATTATTAAATAGAAAAAATATTTTCAACTGTTTTCAGACAGTATAAAAATATTTTTCTGTTTACATTATTAATC
>CAYYAV010000226.1:0-3433 GCA_964469865.1 uncultured Fusobacteriales bacterium
GCACATGACTTTTAATCATGGTGTCACTGGTTCGATTCCAGTATGGCTCACCATATAATAATATGAATTGCGAGAGTGGCGAAATTGGCATACGCACTAGACTTAGGATCTAGCGTCTCTGACATGTGGGTTCGAGTCCCACCTTTCGCACCATTTTAACAAAAAACAGTCTTATCATACATAATAATTCAGATAACTTTATAACTTAATTAGCTAACCTAACATCGTAAGCCTATTACGATATTTCATAGCAACAAATAACCTAATTTCACAAGAGCGTGTTTTTTATAATGCTCTTTTTTATAAATTTAAGGAGGAAGATATGGAATATTTAAAAGAGAAGATATTGAAAGATGGGAAAATAAAAGAGGGCGGCATATTGAAAGTTGATTCATTCCTGAATCACCAGATTGATGTAGAATGCCTGAATGAAATAGGCAAAGAGTTTAAGAGAAGATTTTCTGATGTGGAAGTTAATAAGATACTTACAATAGAAGCATCGGGGATAGCAGTAGCAGTAATAGCGGCACAATATTTCAAGGTTCCTGTAGTCTTTGCAAAGAAAGTTGAAAGTAAGAATCTGGATAATGAAACTTATGAGGCAATGGTATATTCCTATACTAAAGACAGGACATATACTATAAAAGTGTCGCAGAAATATTTAAATAAAAATGATAAAATATTGATTGTTGATGATTTCCTGGCACATGGTTCAGCAGCAATAGGGCTAATAGAAATAGTGGAACAGGCAGGGGCTGAAATTTCAGGAGTCGGAATTGTAATTGAAAAGAATTTTCAGAATGGCGGGAAAACTCTTAGGAAAAAAGGAATTAAGCTAGAATCTCTTGCACGTGTTGAATTTGACACTGAAAACCGGATATTATTTAAATAAAATAAAAAAGGCTGTCAGGAAGACAACCTTTTAGGAAGTTATGAAGAAAAAGTTAATTTATTTCTTTTATACTGATATCATATAACAGTAAACTTAGAATAGGCTTAATATTTCATATTAAATGATTTATAAATAAGATAATAAAATAAAATTATAATAAAAGTGAAGGTGAAAATGGTTTCAAGAAGAAATGTAAAATTAATTTATCAATATGACGGAAGTAAATTTTCAGGATTTCAACGACAGAAAGCAGAAAAAACTGTTCAGGGGGAGATAGAAAGACTGATGGAAGAATCTTTTTCACAAAAAATCAGCATAATTTCTTCAGGACGAACAGATAAAGGAGTCCATGCCATTGAGCAGGTTTCCAATTTTATTATTGACGATAACATTCCCCTTGAAAGCATAAAAAGGCAGTTGAACAGGAAATTAGGAAAGGAAATAAAGATATTCAGCGTCGAGGAAACGGATATGGCATTTAATGCCAGGTTTGATGCTAAAAAAAGGACATACCTGTATATGATGAAAAGGGAAGAAGACATAACTCCTTTTGAAAGTGCTTATGTAACAGGGGTTAAAGAAAATATAGATATGTGCAGAATGGAAAAAATAATGGAAAGATATATAGGAAAACATGATTTTGGAAGTTTTATGAAAAAGGACAAGGTCCATAAGAATACAATACGGGAAATTTACTGGATAAAGTGTGGAATAGATAACAGTAGAAAGAATATGTATATAAAAATATGTGGGAGTTCTTTTCTTAAAAGCATGGTAAGAATTATGGTAGGATCTGCTTTAGCAATTTATTTTGGGGAAAAAGATGAAAATTATATAATAGACAGGCTTGAAAATCCTGACAGTGACGGACAAAAAATACTGGCACCTTCCGAAGGACTGTATCTATTTAAAGTGGAATACTAAAAGATATATAATATTGACAGGAGGCAATAATCATGAAAAGGTTCCTTATAAGAGCATTAGATGCTGAAAAGGATGAGAAGATTTTGGAATCTATAGTAAGATATGAAGATGAGATTTTTGGAGAAGGAGCTATAGGAGTATGGAATATAAAGCCTTTTGCCAGATATGGTAGAATTTATGCCCTTCTGCTGGAAGAAGACGGAACAGAGAAAATAGTATCTGTAGTTGAGGTCATTAGAAGTTTTGAACTGGAAAAGGCATATATATATGGGGTATTTACTGTTAATAAATATGGAAGACAGGGATATGCACGGACATTACTGGAACATGTCCTTGAGTCATTAAAGGATATAGGGATTACTCTTATAGAGCTTACAGTAAAGGTAGAAAATAAAAACGCAGATAGCCTGTATAGGAAGCTGGGATTTGAAACTGCTGAAATATTGAAAGATGAATATGGAGATGGCTATCCTAGGTATTTAATGAGATACACTGTCAGAAAATAAATTTTGATAATTAAAATAAAAAAAATAATTGACTTTATCTAAATAATATTATAAAATTGTAATGAGTACAAAAATGATAAATTAAAATTACATAAGGAGGAAAACATGCACATAGAAAATGTAGGAGACTATTTAAAAGAAAATGGAATAAAGCCCTCCATACAGAGAATAAAAATATTCCAATA
Source organism: uncultured Fusobacteriales bacterium (assembly GCA_964469865.1). GTDB lineage: Bacteria > Fusobacteriota > Fusobacteriia > Fusobacteriales > Leptotrichiaceae > JAGOWQ01. Next base: position 2,508 of record CAYYAV010000226.1, read on the forward strand.
TTTGCTGGATAACCATACACATCCTACTGTTGATGACATATTTCAGAATCTTTCGCATGAAATACCAACTTTATCAAAGACAACAGTATACAATACCTTAAATATATTTGTAGAGAACCATATAGTGCAGGAAGTCATTATAGAAGAAAATGAAGTAAGATATGATGTCGTAACAGGGACACACGGACATTTCAAATGTAAGGAATGTGGAGAAATAAGAGATTTTGATTTGGATCTGTCAAAGCTGGAATTACAGGAACTGGGAAATGTTGAAATAGAAGAGACACATTTTTATTTGAAAGGTACATGTTCAAGATGCATTGAGAAGGAAAGAGAAATGAAAAAAAATTAAAATAGGAGGTATAACTTATGAAACTATCAAAAAAATTAGAAACAGCTCTTAATAAGCAGGTAAATATGGAATTGGCAGCAGCATATCAATATCAGGCGATGGCAGCTTATTTTGAAAGCAGGAGCCTTGAAGGGCTGGCAAAATGGATGGATGCTCAGACATCTGAAGAAAGGGAACATTCAAGAAAATTTTATGATTATCTCCTCAAAAGAGGGGGAAAAGTTACTCTTGAAGCCTTAGATAAACCCAAAGGAACTTTCAAGACTGTAAAAGAAGTGTTTGAAGCGGCTTTAAAACATGAGCAGGCTGTTACAGCTTCAATAGAAGAAATACATAAGATTGCGAGAGATTCAGGAGATTACGGGGCAGAAGTGTTTTTGAACTTTTTTGCGGAGGAACAGGAAGAAGAAGAGGAAACTGTGACAAAAATATTAGATAAGATAGCCCTGTTGGATGTAGATAAGAATAATGTAGCTTTATACCTGTTTGATAAGGAACTGGGTTCAAGAGTAGAATAATTAAATATAATTGGTATATTCCATAAATTAAAAATACCTTTAAAGTTCTTGCCGGT
>CAYYAV010000227.1:0-3414 GCA_964469865.1 uncultured Fusobacteriales bacterium
GAACATGTAATCTATGATAGATGAATCTAATTTTAAACTATCTTCTTTTTTAATATTTTCTGCCAAATTATGAATTTTATATTGACTATTTTTAATAAAATTCATAAATTGATCTTTTTTCTGCTCACATTTAGTTTTATTTTCACAAGATATTGTAGTTCCAATTTCTTTTCCATCATAGAATACTTTATAAAAGTATAATTTAGAGTTAACATCTACTATTTTAAAGCTTAAATTACTCAAATTCTGTTGATTCTGTAATTCAGTAATTTCTTTCAAATAACTATTATCACTTTTATGAGGTCTAGAAATAAAAAATATATTTCCATCTTCTGCTTGTATATGATAAAAGAAGTCATTTGTCACAGCATTTTTTCTAATCACACATAAACAGCTATTCATAATTAAAATCCACCTTTCATTATTTTGATTGAATTCTTAATTTTTCCTCCTTTCTTAAATTACTAAAATACTTATATTACTACAATATTAAATATTTATCTTATTTTTCCAATATCTTTCCTAAAATACATCTGCTCAAACTTTACCCCATTAAAAATATTATATGCCCTTTCCCTTGCTTCTTCTAGTGTATTTCCCAAGCCTACAGCATTTATTACCCGCCCTCCGTCAGTAAAGAATTCTCCATTTTCTTCACACTTTGCTCCTGCTATAAATATTATATTTTCACTACTCTCCTTAAATCTGCTTATTCCGTGTATTATATCGCCTTTTCTGTATTTTTCAGGATAACCACATGCACTACCTACGACACAACAGGAATGTAACGGTTTCCATCTGATTTTTACTTCCGATAATTTTTTATCAAATGATTTTTCTATAACCTCCAGCAGATCATTTTCCATTAATGGTAATACTGCCTGTGTTTCAGGGTCTCCCATCCTCATATTATATTCAAGCAGGTAGACTCCTTTTTCCGTAATCATGAGCCCGAAGAAAATCACTCCTTCAAAATCCATTCCCTCAGACTGCATTCCTTTTAAAGTAGGTTCCATTATATCATTTTTAAATTTTTCAAGAACTTCATCGCACACGTAAGGATTAGGGCTTATAACTCCCATTCCTCCTGTATTCAGCCCAGTCTCATTTTCACCTATTTTTTTATGATCCTTCGCTGATAACAATGGAACTATGACTTTACTGTCCGTAAATGACAATATGGAAGCTTCTACTCCTTCCAGAAATTCCTCTATGACAATCTGCTTCCCGGCTGATCCGAATTTTGAATCAATCATAATATCTTCCACTGCCTTTATAGCCTCTTCAAGGCTCTGGGCAATAATTACCCCTTTTCCTGCTGCAAGTCCGCTAGCCTTTATCACTACCGGAAAACCCCTCCAGTTATTTAAAAAAGTTTTTGCTTTTTCTGCATCTTCAAATATTTCGTAAGCTGCTGTCCTTATTCCATATTTTTTCATAAATTCCTTTGAATACGCCTTACTTCCTTCTAAAACGGCTGCTTTCTTATCAGGACCGAATATTTTGAGTCCATTTTTCCTGAATTCATCGACAATTCCGGCAACTAACAGCTCTTCACTTCCGACTACTGTAAGATCTATATTATTTTCTCCTGCAAACTTCGCATATTTTACGATATCATTTTCCATTATTACATTTTCAGCTTTTGTCAATAGTTTTACCCCTGCATTTCCAGGTGCAATAAATATCTTTTCAACCTTCTCATTCTTTGATAGTTTCCATGCAAGGGCATGTTCCCTGCCTCCTGCGCCTATTATCAATATTTTCATTTTTTTCTCCTATTTTTGATTAATAATTTTATATTTCAAAGAGACATTTTATTTATTAATGATATTTTTCAATTTTTCTTTCGCTTATGTCTTCTACAACTTTAATGCTTAAAATGTCTAATTCCCGTAAATACCATACATATTCCATGCTCATTGCAGGCATCGATAGACTCCTGATCCCTCATAGAACCTCCTGGCTGAACGATAGCCTTGATTCCTGTTTTAGCTGCCGTATCTATGCAATCCCTAAATGGAAAGAATGCATCAGAAGCAAGTACTGCACCTGTCAAGTCATTTCCCAGCTTTTCCTGTGCATGCTGTAATGCATGTTCCGTTGACCAGATTCTATTTGTCTGACCTGTTCCAACACCGATTGCCATTCCGTCTTTTACCACTACAATTGCATTTGACTTTACGTGCTTTACAACTTTCATTCCTAAAAGCATATCTGTTTTTTCTTTTTCAGTTGGCTGTTTTTCTGTAACAACATTTATTTCATCTGTCATTTTAGAATTTGTTTCCTGAACCAGTATTCCACCGTCAACTTTTACATATTCCAGTTTATCCTGTGGTTTTGGAACATCACATTTAATAACTCTCAAATTCTTTTTTGACTTTAAAATTTCAAGTGCCTCGTCTGTAAATGATGGAGCAATCACTATTTCCAGAAAGATTTTCTTCAGTTCTTCAGCCGTTTTTACATCTACTTCCCTGTTAATTGCAACAATTCCACCAAAAATTGATACAGGATCACAGTCGTGTGCCTTCTTATAGGCATCATGTACATCATTTCCAATAGCTACTCCACAAGGAGTTGAATGTTTTATGGCACAGGCACAAGGTTCTTCAAATTCTCCGACTACTTTCCATGCAATATCCATATCCCTTATATTATTAAATGACAGCTCTTTTCCATTTATCTGTTCAAAATCCTTCATGCTACCATTTTCTGTCGTAGAAACATAATAAGCTGAACTTTGATGAGGATTTTCACCATATCTTAAATCAAACTTCTTCTCGTACGAAACATTTAAATATTTCGGATATTCCTCTTCCAGAAGGAAATTAGAAATAGCAGCATCATAAGCAGATGTCAGGTTGAATACTTTTCCTGCAAGCTCTTTTTTAGTTCCAAAAGAAACTTCCCCATTACTTTCAATTTCATTCATAACTTTTGCATAATCCTCAACTTCACAGATGACAGTCACATCTTTAAATGCTTTTGCGGCAGATCTCAGCATTGTAGGTCCACCTATATCTATAAATTCTATCTTTTCATCAAAAGTCTTACCTGTCTGTACTTCCCTGAAGAAAGGATAAAGATTTACAACTACAAAATCAATAGTTTCAATACCTTCAGCTTTTATAGTATCCATATGTTCCTTATTATCACGGATTGCAAGAATACCTCCATGAATATTCGGATGTAATGTCTTTACTCTTCCGTCAAGCATTTCCTTAAAATTCGTAACTTCAGAAACATCTATTACAGAAACTCCGTTTTCCTTTAAATATTTATATGTTCCTCCTGTTGAAATTATTTCTACATTTTTCCTATTCAGAAACTGTGCAAATTCTAAAACTCCCGTCTTATCAAAAACACTTATTAATGCTCTTTTTTTCATTTATTGATTTCCTTTCTTAT
>CAYYAV010000228.1:0-3383 GCA_964469865.1 uncultured Fusobacteriales bacterium
CAAAGGTAAAGAACACAGGAGATATAACTGTATCAGCAGGGGGTCAGAATGTAATAGGGCTTATGGCATATAACGGAGGATCGGCAGAAGTTGTCGGAGATTTGACAATAACTAACTCACCGACATCAATAGGTCTTGTTATAAACGGTTCTAATGCAAACAATGTAAGCAACGCAACAAGTTCGGGAAATATAAGTGTAACCGGGACAGGATCTGCAGGCGTGTATAATAACGGTGGAAGATATACAATGACCGGAGGTTCAATAAATGTTGACGGTTCAGGGGCAATAGCCGTGTATGCGGCTGCTGACGGGACAGCTCTGGCAACAACAGAACTTGGATCAGGAACGGTGACTGCAACCGGGACAGGATCTGTAGCCTTGTATGCAAATGGAGGGTCTGACATAACATTGAACGGTACGACACTGACAATAGGAAATGGCGGACTGCTGTTCTATGGTTCAGGTACATCTGCAGATGACTCACAGCTCTACCTTACAGGGAATGCTACAGCCAATATTGCAACAGGAGGAACAGCTTTCTATGTGAAATTGGCAGGTTCAGGTAGTCCGTTATCAGCTATAAGACATAGTTCGTCAACAGGGACACTTACCGTGAATATGGCAACGGGTTCTACGTTCCTTGTAGCAGAAGGAAGTGGAGGAAATGTAGGAGGAGAACTGGTTTCTAATTTAGGATCATCCTCAGGACTTTCTGCAACTGGAATCGTTATCAACGGGACAGCGGGAGACTATACTCCATATAAGGCATCAAGAGTACATCTGACAGTAGATGTGGACTCGAACCTGGACAGCAGTTCGGATGCCTATCTTAATTCAGAGTTTTCGTCATCAAGCATAACAGTCAACAATGGAGTGACGATATCAGGTTCAGGAGCAATAACTTCACCTGCAACATTAGCTTCCAAGTCTAAGGCAGCGATAGCACAGAAGAACAGTACGGCAGGAGTTACAAGAAGTGATGTCATACTTACAAATAATGGAACGATAAACCTTACAGGGACAGGAATGGCAGGAATAGTTGGAGAGTTTGCAGAAATATACAACAACAGTACAGTGAATACGACAGGGAACGATTCGACAGCAATAATAGTTTCCAACGGAGGTATAGCAACAAATAACGGAGTGATAACAGTAGGAAACGGTGGAGTAGGTATTGCAGGTATAAACTATCTTGGAGTAACGGATACACCTTCAGCAGTACAGCCTACGACAGGTGAAGGGTTCATAGAGGTAGTGCATAACGGAAGGATAGTATCGAACGGGACATCAGATTCAGCTATAGGAATACTCTCCCTTGACATGGAGACGAATAATAACGGGACGGCAGTAACTGCAACAAAGGCATCGTCAGTAACATTGGGCTTGGGTTCACAGATAGATGTTTCATCATATGATGGTGGAGTAGGAGTATATTCTAAAGGAGTATACAGGAATGGAACAGCCGCAATAACGGATAACGGGTCGGATATCATACTGGCTAAGGATGGGGTAGGTATCTATTCGGAAGGAGCAGTCATAAATGCATCAGGCGGGACAATAACTTCATTAAATGGAGCGACAGCTCAGGGGATATTTACAGATTCGGATGTAGATAGTTCTAAAAATATAACGTTATTAGGAGACAAGTCGATAGGAATCCATAACTACGGTGTAAATACGATGTATCCTACAAACCTTGGAAGGAGCTATGTAGATATAACTAACAGGGGAACGATAACATTAGGAGATTCGATGACAATAAACGATCCTAGTATAGGGATATATACGAAATACGGTAATATAAACCATTACGGGACAGTTATCGGCGGTGTAAAGACGCTTGGGATACTTTCTGAAACAGGATATGGAGTGAATATAGATAATGGTGGAACAGAGTTTCTCTTGGAGACGGTTCAATAGGTGTATATAAGAAAGAAGGAACAGTTACTTTAGGATCTAACAGCAATATAACAGTAGGGAATAGCGGGGTAGCAGTATATGGAGATAATAATGTAACTGTTGTAAATAATTCTCCGAATATAAATATAGGAGACACTGCTTTTGGATTTGTACTTTTAGGAACTGGAACAAATAACTATTCAAGCAGCTCAGGCTCAAGCTTAAATATGGGTTCAGGAAGTGTATATCTCTATAAAGCTGGTCCCGGTACAGCTACAAGCTATACGACTGTAAATTCAGCCGGGAGCAGGAATGCGGGGATATATGCTACAGGCGGGGCTTCGGTAGACAATCATGGAAATATTAACTATACAACCGGAGTAGGAAATGTCGGAGCATATGCAGATACCGGTTCGACAGTAAATAATTACGGAACGGTAACTGTGGCAGGTTCTGATGTGGATAATGACCTATATTCCATAGGTATGGCTACAATAGGAGGGACAATAAGAAATAATGCAGGCGGAACTATTAATGTAACAGGAGATTATGGTCTTGGAATGTTTGCACAGGGTGTAGGTTCATATGCTGAAAATAATGGAACAATAAATATAACGGGAAATGCAGTAAACGCATACGGAATGTACCTGGATGCAGGAGCTAAAGGTGTAAATAATGGAATTATAATGGCAAATGGTACAGGAACTAGGGCAATAGGAGTAACTGTCCTGGACGGGTCAGAATTTACCAATAATGGGATTGTAGATATAAATTTGGCAAATTCTACAGGAATATATATAAGAGATGGAATAATCAAGAACTATGGAACAATAAACATATCAGGAACTGGTTCAGTAGGAGTAAAGAGCAGTAGCGGGATATACGAAGATTCATCAGGCAACCAGAGTGCCGTAAGTGCATCAAACCTGACAGGTGTAAATGCTTCAGGGGGTGCAGTTGATCTGACAGTAGAATCAGCATTTGACCCTTCAGCTACAAAAGGAAGTACATCTATACTTCCGGATGGTTCCACAGGGACTATAAGGGCATATATAAATGGTGAGGAAGTAGATATCCATAATATGGCTCCCGGTCCTACACCGCAGGTACAGAACTATGCCTTCTCTAATGTAGGTATATACATTGACACATTAGGAAGGACACAGCCTATCAACTGGGTAGACGGATATAATCCGCTGGTAGATAATGACCTTATAATAGGTGTGGAGGCAACTGAGCTGTCTAATGCGAAGGCAATAAGGGTAGGGAGTGATATAATAACACCGTTCCTCAATTCGGGACAGACGATATCGACACTGAATGTAATATCAGGCTCACTTACATGGGTAGCGACACCTACTCTGGATCCGTCAACAGGATATCCGAATGCAGTGACAATGGCTAAGGTACCATATACGGACTTTGTGGATAAGTCGGAAAACGCATGGAACTTTGCAGACGGACTGGAGCAGAGATATGGAG
>CAYYAV010000229.1:0-3383 GCA_964469865.1 uncultured Fusobacteriales bacterium
ATGCCTTAAATCGCCTTGGTATCCAGCAGGAACATTCATTATTCTTAGAAGATGAGCTGATTGATAAAAAAACTGTGGAAAGAGAAAATGAGATACTAATTTCTAAAGGGAAAAGACCTGCAACATATGAACCGGTAATCCAAGGAATTACAAAAGCAGCAGTCAATACTGAGAGTTTTATATCCGCAGCATCATTCCAGGAAACAACTAAAGTTCTTGCTAATGCGGCAATAGAAGGAAAAATCGATAAACTTGAAGGAATGAAGGAAAATGTAATCATTGGTAAGAAGATACCTGGAGGAACAGGATTTAAAGAATATAAACATATAAAAGCATATCTGAAGACAGATAAAGTATCAGAAGCTGTTGAAACAGAAGTTGAAATAGTAGAAGAATAAAGAGTTTTATGAAAGGGGAAGTTTACTTAAGAATATAAAATCTGTAAATTTCCCTGATCATAGTCAAGGAGGATATGTGAAAACTTTAAATATAGGATTTAATAACTTTGTCATAGATGAACATGTAATAAGTATAATTGTCCCTGACACTGCTCCTTCCCGAAGATTAAGAGAAGATGCAAAAAATAGGGATGCTCTTGTTGATGCTACAGCGGGAAGGAAGACAAGGGCAATAATTATTATGGATAATGGTTTTATCATACTTTCTTCTGTAAACGTAGAAACTTTAATCCAGAGGATAGAGCAGAATGAAAAGTAATTTTAAAAGGCGGTAATATGAAAGGGAAATTAGTTATTGTATCTGGACCAAGCGGTTCCGGGAAATCAACTGTTACAAAAATAGTAAAAGACAGACTAGGGATTCCGTTATCAATTTCTGCGACTACAAGGAAACCAAGGGATGGAGAAGTTGACGGGAAAGATTATTTTTTTCTGACTAAAGATGAATTTGAAGAAAAAATAAGGAAAGATGAATTTTACGAATATGCCAATGTTCATGGAAATTATTATGGAACATTAAAGGAAGTCGTGGAAAGTAATCTTTCTAAAGGAGAAAATGTCATTTTAGAAATAGATGTTCAGGGGGCATTAATTGTAAAAGCAAAGAGAAAAGATGCAGTTTTAGTATTTTTTAGAACAGAAAATATGAATATCTTAGAAGAACGTCTTAGAAAGAGGAAAACTGATTCTGAAGAAGTTATCCAGACAAGGCTTGAAAATGCAATGGAAGAACTAAAATATGAATCTGACTACGATTATACTATTATAAATGAAGATATAGAAAAATCATGTCAGGAACTTATTAATATAATTAATAAGTAGATGTGGAGGCTAATAATGAAAAAAGAAAAAATAACAGTGGATGATCTGTTGACAAAAATACCGAATAAATATGAACTGGCGATAGTAGCAGGAAAAGTTGCAAAAGAAGAATTTATAAAGGGATATGACAAATATAAGATAATGGATAATGTATTTAAGGACATCATGGAAGATGAAATTGAAATAAAAAAATAATAATGAAAAATAAAAAAATAACTATAAAAAGTAAAAAAAGTATTGACTATTTTAAAATATAAATTATACTATAATGTAGAAAAAAATTTTTGGGGGTTTTAATGTATAAGGACACCGATATTCAAAAACTTATAGATGGGCTGGATATAGTTCAAGTTATTGGTGAATATGTGACATTAAAAAAAACAGGAGCTAACTATAAAGGTTTTTCTCCTTTTAAAGAAGAAAAGACACCTTCTTTCGTAGTTAGTCCTTCTAAAAATATTTTTAAAGATTTTAGCACAGGCATAGGTGGAAATGTTATTTCGTTTTATATGAAAATAAATAATCTGTCTTTTGTGGAATCAGTGGAAGAATTGGCAAAAAAATACAATGTAGACATAGAAAAGCTGAATGTAAATAAAGAGAAATCAGGAAAAGAAACCAGATATTATGAAATAATGAAAAATGCTCATTCATACTTTTCAGAAACTATTAATAATTCAGAAGAAGCATTGGAATATATGAATAGCAGAGGTTTTTCCATAGAAGATATAAGAAGATTTCAAATAGGTTTTTCACGTAACACCTGGGACGGATTATTAAGTTATCTAATAGGGAAGGGATATGATACCGATGACTTGATAGAACTTGGATTAGTCAGAAAGAATGAAGAGGGGAAAGTATTTGACTACTACAGGAATAGAATAATATTCCCGATATACAGTAATTCAATGAAATTAGTGGGTTTTGGAGGAAGAATTATTAGTAGCGATGGAAATACCCCAAAATATCTAAATTCTCCGGATTCTAAGATCTTTAAAAAAGGAAAGGAACTTTTTGGATTATACAATAAGGGTGAAAATATAAGAAAAAAAGGTCTTGCAATACTTATGGAAGGTTATCTTGATGTTCTTACAGCACATAAGTATGGATTTAATAATTCAGTGGCCAGTTTAGGTACAGCCTTAACCAATGAACAGGCAGAATTATTGAAAAAATATACTCAGAATGTTATAATAGCTTATGATAATGACAGTGCAGGAAGGGAAGCAGTTGTAAAAGCATCAAATATTCTGAAAAGGAATGATTTTAATGTAAGATGTTTATCGATAAACGGTGAAGCAAAAGATCCTGATGAGTATTTAAGAAAATTCGGGAGAAAAAGATTTCTTGAGATCTTAAAGACTTCAAAAAACATATTTGAGTTTCTGTATGATAGTTATTCTGAAAATCTGAATTTGAATGAAATATCAGGGAAAAAGGAGATGATAAACAGGTTTAAGGAGTTCTTTTCCAATGTCAGCAATAAGATGGAAATCAATCTATATATACAGAAATTGTCCGTAGAGCTGGATATTGACAAGGAAATCCTAGTTGAAGAACTTGTAAAGAAGGAAAAAAGAACATATTCCAGATTATCAGGGAAATCTACATACAAGGAGAAAGTAGTTTCCAAACTGTCTAAAGAAGAAAAATATAATAATCTGGAAAAAGAAACTCTAAAATATATATTGAAGTATAAAAGCTCCAAGTCCGTTAAATATGAAGATCATTGTAAAAGTCTTGAAGAGAAACAGTTTTATAATATCATATATGGGGAAATTGCAGAAAAACTGAGGGAAGTAGATTTTGATATTATGAAAATAGATAATTTAACGTTTGAAGAAGAAGAGAAGGAAATAATTACTACGCTAAAATTACAGTCTGAAATAGATATACAGGATGAAGAAAAACAGTACAAAGATATTTTTGTAGGGTGGTTTTTAAGGGAAATTGAGTTAATGCGAGAAATTATCGATAGAAAAGATGAAGTATACATTAAATTACAATGGTTAAAATCTGAGTTGAAAATAATTCATAATATTAATGAAATTGAAGAAATGTATAAACAATTTATGTTGATAAGGAGATCAGAAAATGTCTGAA
>CAYYAV010000230.1:0-3351 GCA_964469865.1 uncultured Fusobacteriales bacterium
CTGTGATCAGTACTATACAACAGTTATATGAGTCAGGAGGGGCACTGCTGGAAGCCAAAAATACAGAAGACTATATAAATAGTGGATTTGGAATATTCGGTTCACTTGCAGGTCTGGCACCTGCCATATCCGATCCGTTCAATGCAGGAGTGTCTCTGAATCTTAATCATAGCAGGAGCAGCTACTACAGGGAAGAGGAGATATCGGTAGGAAGCAATATATATGTAGCAGGGGGAGCGGAGTATAACGGGGAGAGCCTTCATACACGTGGATTAAATATCCGGAATGACGGGGATACTATCTACAACATAACAGGGAATATATTAAAGGAAGCAGGAAAGAATACCTTTGTTGAGAATTCCAGCAGCAGCAGTTACGGGATATCCTTAAGTCAGGATATATATAATTCAGAAGGGGGATTCCAGAATCCTCTTAATCCGGGAACCCAGACTCTGACTCCGGTCCTTGGCAAGGAAAAATCGACAGGAAAAGGGACATACTATACACAAGTACAGGACATAACAGGAGGTACAAGCTACTATAATAATGTAGGAGATGTTGAGATAAAGGGAGTGAATGTCCAGACAGAAGGCATAGCAGGAAAAATGTCGAGTTTAACAGTAGAAAGCTTACAGGATACAACAGATACAGAAAGTAAAGGCTATTCGATAAGCTACGGTATAGGGCTTGGAAATCATGAAGTAATGAGAAACGGAGAAAGATATGGCGTATCCGGAGTACATACAACAAGTATAGGAATAGGATATTCACAAGGAAAGGGAGAACAGAGAATAACAAATGCAGTAGCAGGCTTCATAGCTGCAAGAGGGGAGCTTAACGTATCAGGTATGGTAAGTCAGGTAGGTTCAGTAATAGATGGAGGATTTACATTAAATTCAAAGGGATATGAACATAGGGATTTAGAGGATATAGACAAGTCAAGGAATATAGGGATAAACTTAACTATAACACCTGGAGTGACAGAAATATACAGGAACGGAAGGCTAACAGGAGAATCAGTAGGAGGCTTTACAGTAGGGACAGGAGTAAGCTACAGTGAAAAGGACTATGTAGCCAAAGTAAAGACAACGATAGGAGAAGCGACAGGGGTAAATGTAAATGGAGTAAGAGCAGACCTGACAGATATCAACAGGGATGTAAATAACCGTGTTGAAATAGTAAGGGACAGAGAAGTAAATCTAGTAGATGTAGATTTAGGGACAGAATACTGGGCGACTAGTTATGGAAGGGAGAAATTCAATAATGATGGAATAAAAGCATTAGAAAATTTAAAAAAATATGGTTCTGAAATAGAAAAAAGAATATCAGAAAATTTCTTAAAAATATCAAAAAAGGAAAAAGAAATTGAAAATCTTTCTATTGAAGAAATACAAGATTATTTATTATTAAATACAATGTATGACTACGATAAAGAATATTATACAGAACAACTTAAAGAATTTTCTGAAATGTTAAAAGAGATTAAGAATGATAAAGAGCTGAGAGATTATTCTAATAAGTTATTAAAAATGGACTCTACTAATTTAGTAAATGAGTTAGAAAATATATTACTTAATTATAAGGATATTATAAATTTTGAAGATAACGGAATGGAAAGCTTAAAACTTGAAGATAAAAATAAAGTTCTTCTTATTTATGATAATCTAAATACGCAATATAAATCTCCATTTAATTTTACAGAGAAAAATATCGCAAAATTTGATCAATATTTTAAGGGAAATCATGATTATAATAAAGTCTCATCTGAATGGAGAGAGGCATATGAAAAAAATGATATGAAAAAATTAATAACAATCAAAGAGGTATATGCAACTTCTTATAGAAACTTTATGAAAAAAGAATATGGAATAAATATATCAACAGATTTTGTGATTGGATATACTGGGAAAAATGATATAAGTAATCAATTACCTCACAATTCAATTTATAAAAATCTAGTAGAGAATTTGCCTGATTTTGATGGGAAAATAGAACATACAATTAAAGATGGAGTAAATGCTGCTTACAATGCAATGATAGACATGAATGTAGTAAATATAAGTATAATAAAGACTTTTGATGAATTTTATAATATTCAAAAACATGAATCAATAGTCCATGTATCGGATCAATATTTACATGTTTTACAGAAAGATTTAAATAGAGTAAAGAATATTATTAAAGAAAATGATTTGGAAATTTATAGCAGAATAATAAGAATGAATTTACGTGTTGCAGAGGATAAATCTAAAAAAGATTATTTCTTATATTTTTTTACTCCAAAGGAGGTAGTTGGAAGATATGCAGAAACTAAATAATAAATGGATATTTTTAATTTTTATTACAATAAATATTTTTTCTAATCAATTTTCTGAAAAAATGTATGTGTATGATTTAGGTACTAGATTTGAAACTGGATATTTTCAGTTAGCAGGAAGGGTATTAGGAAATTTTGAGATTACTGAAAATGGAGTAGTAAATATACAGGAAAAATATAGTGGAGATAAAATCCATAATTTAGTTCAAAAATATAAAACAGATTTGTTTAATGAATTGTTTAATAATATGTCTGAAAAAGATAAAGATTTGATAACTTATTCATATGAATTGTATTTTTCTCAAAATTTAAAAATTCTATTGAGTCAAAAAGAAAAAGATTATCTTCAAAATAAAAAGTCTCATAATGTAACAAGAGAATATCTTAATGACAGATACGAGCAAATATATAAAAAGAAAAATATAGAAAAACTTTTAGATTTATCTGAAATTAATAATTTAGATGATGAAAAATTTTATGTTTATAGATTTTTTGAAGATGGGAGTATCTTAAAAGGATTTGGAGAAGTGTACTTTAATAATAAAGGGATTGTTGAAAAAGAAAAAATTTATAAATTATTGTTTGCAGGTCAAAAAATTGTTGAAGATATAGATGTATATCAAAAATATAAAAATTTTTCAAAAAGAATAAAAGCTAAAAATTGTTATTTTAATTTTTCTGAAGCAAAAGAAAGAGAAAAATATAGATTAAATGTAGTGTCGTATAAAATGTATTTATTTATTGAAAAAAATTTACTTCTTTTAAATGAAAAAGAAACAGAGGAATTAAAAAAAATAAGGTTTTCTGGAAATAAGGAAAAAGAAATTGATTTTGTGAATAAACAAAGAGTTTTTTATTTGGAAAGACAAATGAATTGTAATAAAATTTTTATGAAGGATTTACATTAAATTCAAAAGATTACAAAAAACAGGATTTATAAGATGTAGACAAGTCAAGAAACATCGGAATAAATCTTATATAGATGTAGATTTAGGGACAGAATACTGGGCGACTAGTTATGGAAGGGAGAAATT
>CAYYAV010000231.1:0-3330 GCA_964469865.1 uncultured Fusobacteriales bacterium
CCCCAGCCTGTACCTGCAAGCGGGCAGCGGCAGGCATGGTGCTTATACCGCAACGGTGGGGGTGACCTTGCCCTGGCGCTGCGGGTGCAGCACCAGTCCAATGCTGGGCTGAAAAAACCCAATCCGGGGGATAATTTCTTGTTGATTCGCTACGGCTACCACTTCTGAGTACTTGATCCATTCGCGCCATCAAGGCTGCGCTGGACTCGAAAAACATCCTGAATCCGGGGAAGATTTTTACTTGAAATGGCTTGGGGGAGGGCGCCCCTTGCTGGATAAGAATTTAATTATTTTTGACCTCTATCCCTTATCCAGAAAGCGCAAGCAGCTATCAAAAAAGTGTAGCGCTGCTTGAATGTGCCGGGTGAAAGATTACGAAGCGGATTTGATTTTCATCTCGGCAAAACGGTTTTGGTACTGCTTGACCTTGTCTTTCATCACCATGCCCAGCGGGTGGGTGGCTTCAATCACTTGCATCAGCCGCTGGGTATCAAGCTCGGCTCGGTTAGCCAGAAAGGCCCGCTCAATCCCTTCTTTGACGATAGATTCAATATCAGCGCCTGAATATTTATCGGTAGCCTTGGCCAGCTTGTGCAGGTCAATCTGCTGGTTCATTTTTTTGCGCTTGTCCAGATGCACACGGAAGATGGCTTTGCGCTCTGCTTCGTTTGGGAAGTCCACGTAAAAAATCTCGTCAAACCGACCTTTGCGAAGCAATTCGGGCGGCAGTACAGAAATATCGTTGGCCGTGGTCACCACAAACACTTGGGCGGTCTTTTCTTGCATCCAGGTCAGAAAATAACCAAACAGGCGCGTGGCCACTTCCGAACCCGCAGCGCCGCTGCCAATACCGGCAAAGGCTTTTTCTACCTCGTCCACCCACAACACGCAGGGGCTGACGGCTTCGGCCACGGCAATGGCGCGGCGCATATTGCCTTCGCTTTCACCCACATATTTGCCCATCAGCGAGCCGATGTCCATTTTCAACAGCGGTAAGCCAAATAGCTTGGCCGTGGCTTTGGCGGTGAGCGATTTACCGCAGCCGGGCATACCAACAATCATCACGCCCTTGGGTGATTCGACACCAAAATCCCGCGCTGCTGGCCAATCGGCAAAAATTTGGGATTTTTGCTCCAGCCAAGGCTTGAGCTTTTCCAAACCGCCAATGTCTTGCATTGCTTCGCGCAGTTGGACCATTTCCAGCAAGCCGCTTTTCTGGATGATTTGGGATTTTTCTGTTTGTACCAAATCAATATCTTTGGCGCCGATCATGCCGTCTTTTTGGTAGCCCCGATTGATCAATTGGCCAATCTCGTAACGGCTCAACCCCTGAAAAGCCAGGCACAGTTTTTTCAGCCCATCGTCGTCCACGGTCACACCATAGGCATCGGCATATTCCAGAATCAGTGCCCGGATGGTCGCTTCATTGGGCAGCAGAACCTCAAACAACGTGATGAATTTTTCCAATTCGCGCGGCACACATTTTTCAGAAGACACCAAAATAATGGTGACTTCCATCTCCGCCGATTCGAGGATTTTGGTGGTCAATGCTTTTAGCCGCGCCACGGCCAGCGGCTGATCACGCAAACCCATATGGGCATCGCGGATGACGATGAAATGGTGGGCAAGCTCTTGATCCAGCAGATTATCTAGCGCACCGGCCAAATCACACCACGCCATCAGCGGCTGCTTGTTGTCAAACCGCACCAAGCCGCGCGCCATATTCCATTCAATGATTTTGCGCTCGGGTTCGATCTGGGCAATCAGGGTATCTACTTCGGCATCATCGTGGGTAATGATGTGCAGAATGGGGTAATGCGATAGCGCGTGTGCGCGGAGTGTTTCTTGGAGGTTCATTTTATTCTGTCTTTTTTATAGAGTTTTCTAGTTTTGTAGGATATTTCCCATCCCGAAATGTAGCTTTTTGAACCCCTCGTTCCCAATATAATTGTATATCTTTCTCTATAGTTTCAGTAATCGCATTTTCAAGATCGGCAATCCTGAGAGTCAATTTTTCTATCATTTTTTGATGATTTTCTTTGAGCTCTTCATACAAACCAAAATACTTTCCGCCTTTGACAGGCTGCCCCGCTTTGGATGGCGCATCAAAAATTGCACTGACATCATCAGGATGCACTTCCACTTCCAACACCTTGCACAGTGCCAAAAACAGCGCTTTGTCTTTTTTGTTCTGAGAAACGGCAGCGGCCACGGCCTGGGCCTGCGCCTGCATTTGCCGCGATTTGAACCAGCGCTCCAACTGTCCTGAGCGTGCCAGTTGGACGATTTCATCCGTCAGGTTGTCGCGCAGCGCTTCCAGCGTGGTGACTTTGCTGCCGTTGATTGGCAAATCGAATTTGATAATTTTGATGGCCATTTTTTTTCCTTGGTAAATCAGAATCCCAGCCAGGATGCAAACGACTTGACAGCGTTGCCAACACCCTGCGCCACACTCTTAATACCAGAAACCACCGCCCGCGCCCCAGACTTGAGCAGCTCCACGCCCTTGTGAATCACTTTGCCTGCGGCACTGCCTGCGATGCGGCCCACGGTATCGCCCAAAAATTCGCCCAGCTTGCGCCCCAGCGGCGCGGCAAACGGTGCCAGAAAGGGAATCTTGGCACCCACGGCCATGCCCAGCTTGTGGCCCAGGTCGCCGCCGATTTTTTTGCATACCGTGCGCGTGGTGCTGACCACGGCGGCGGTGGCAGTTTCAGCCATCTGGTCGATGGCTTCGTTGGCATCCAACTGGCCGGCGCCAACGGCGTACAGGGTGCGGGCGTTTTCGGTGCCGATAAAGGTGTTCTGGGCAAACCATTCGGGAATCAGCTCTCCGCGCTCTTGGGCCTGGCGCAGGTCGTTGCCCAGCAGGCCCTGGCGGGTGGCAATGTCGGTGGCAATAGCCAGTGTGGCCTGCAAGCCGGTGGCGCTGCTCACATCCAATTCACCACGCAGCAGCTTTTGCGCCAGCGCGGCGCTGTGCGGTTGCTCTTGCAGCCACACATCCACCGCACTGCTGGCCCACTGGCGCGCGCCGTCTTCCAGCACGCTGCCAGCGGTGTGCAGCAGTTGCTGTTGCTCCAGGTCTTTGGCAAAGGCGATGCGGCTGATGTCGTTCCAATCGCGGGGGGTGGCGGGCGTGCCCTCGGCGCTGGTTTGGCCTGAGAGCAATGCACTCAGGGCTGCCACATCGGCAGGGTTGGCTTGGTGATCGCTGGCAATGCGCTCAATCTGGTTGGCAATCCAACTGCTGCGTGATTTGCCTTTTTTCACATGGGCACGCAGGTCGGCACGCAGGGTGTGGCTTTGTTGCAGGTAGTGGGTAATGTT
>CAYYAV010000232.1:0-3324 GCA_964469865.1 uncultured Fusobacteriales bacterium
ATTACCTCCTTTCCGAGTTTTTACTATTTTCTCTGTCCCTAAGAGGTTAATCCTTTTGGATCAGTTACACAATAGCTACTGTGCATCTGCATAAGGTTCAGTTTTACATAAAATCGGGTTTTTCCACTTCCTGAACCACCGATTACAAGCACATTCTTATTTCTTGCATACTTTGGATTGGCAGGTCTGCCGTTCATTGTCAGTCTTTTGGTTTGTGTCAATAAGATGTTATTTTGAAACTTTTCATCCATGTATGGCTCAATATCTTTCTTATTTCCCCAGGAAGCGTTTTGTCAAGTACCTTTTTATATTTATTGACGCTTCTATTTTGACCTGATTTCCATTTTTTGAGCAAATAAAAAACAGTAAACCTTTTTTTCGATTTACTGTTATCATGTTTGTTCCCTTTTTTTTTCAATCCTTCTCATCATTTCTTTTTACACTTAATTCCATGACCTCTAAGTTGTTTCATAAAATCTTCGGTAATAAGTTCTATCTCTTCGTATGTACTGTGAAATACAATTTTTTTACGGTAAGCACTTGCATCAAACATGAAAGTACGTCCAAACATACCGCCTTTTTTCATTATTTTCATTCTTCCCGTATAATTTCCCCTTCTTCCCACCTTTGAGAATATAACCATTTCAATATCATCAAGGCGATATCTTGCAGGTATTCCCGAGAGTACAGTCAATACATCGTTCTCAATCATGAAAACATCATATTTCCGTTCTCCTCTCGACCAAAACTTAATAAAAATAATTGTACCTAAAATAATTGCTACTACCGCTACTATCATTAATAGGATTACCATACCATCCAAACTAAAATTCTTCAACATACTGCTAATCTCCTTCAAACATCCCATTTCTGTTCAAACACAAATTTTTGAGTTACTATTTTCATCATCCAATGAGCTAAAATTAAATTCAGCGCCATTAAAATTACAGACAAAATAGAAATCATAACTATATCTCTAATTTGTAACATTATACCATATTTTTAATTAGTTTTACAGGTCTAACTCATTCTTCTTGACCTGTGTTAATCCTCTGTTTTCTATAATTTTTCTGATTTTTTGATTGACTGCTTCTTTGATATTTGGAAATGTGATTAGCTGATAAAATTCATCTTTGGTAAAGCCCTTGCTTTCAATAAAGATACTTTCAAAAACTGCTCCTTTCTCATAAAGGCGTCTCTATCTCTTTTTTCGTTCTTCCTGTTTCTGCTGACTAATGAGCTTTTTTCTTTTGTTTTGTAACTGCTTGATTTCTTCTTCTGCCATTAAAATTTTTTCATCTATATTTTTTATTTTCTGTTTCCTCTCTTTCTGTTTTTTGAGCAAAGAAAAAACAGTAAACCGATTTGATTTACTGTTTTTCAAATATTCATAAATTTAATTATTTTTGTTTATCTAATCTTTTTTGTTCTTGTCTCTAATATCTTCTAAGGTATGCCATTTTTCCGTATTCTTTTTATCAAGTCCAAATAGTTTCTTAAATCCTGAGATTATCAAATCTATACTGCCTACCCAAATGCGTGTAATAAAAAACCATATTATTAAAACGACTAAAAATACTCCTAAATATATTAACCAGTCCATAACTTACTTACCCGAAAACTTCTTAAAGAATGTGTCAAATTTCTCATATTCTTCAGGTTGATGTACATAAGCAAGGAATTTTTCATCGTTTTCTGCTAAAGTTGCAAACTGGGTATATCCTGCCATTAAACCGCCTTGATGATAAATCGTATACATTCCCGTCGCAATCTTTGCTTTTTTTATATTGTCTTTTTTAAAAATTTCAGCTTCACTACAGCCTTCAAGTTCCGGAGTTGTCTGTATCAATACTATACTCATGTCAGATTCACGATAACCTATAATCAGACTTGTATAGGTGTATGTAGTTTTTCTGGCTATAATATAGCTACTGTTTTTTATGTTCAAACCATACCCATAAACAATATTATAGGAGCCTCCATCTTCCATAACTCCGTTAAATAATTCTCTTAATCTGCTTTTGTTTGTATCGGATTTTTGAATATCCCATTCTTTCTTTTTTCCAAACCAGCCCATAATATACTCCTCCTGTATAATTGTAATCTCACCTTATCAAATTTCAATATATTAAAAGCGAAATTAGCCTTTATAGATTAATTTATTATATCACTTTTGGAACAACTTTTATAGTCTAAAATCATGTAATTATATAATAAAATTTGCAATTGCTCTTTTTCCCTAACTGCTTGATTTCTTCTTCTGCCATTAAATTTTTTCATCTATGTTTTTCATTTTCTGTTCTTAATCTTAAGCAAAAAAACAGTAGGCTGATTTGATTTACTGTTTTATCATTCATACCTTATATCTTTAATAAATAATATCCTTGCCCATCATAATAATAAGTGGCAGAAATATTACCCCAACAAACAATACTACTTTTTCCAATCTTAACCCGTAAACTGTATGTCTCACTTCTTTTCTGTTTAAATACTTTGAGAAAAAGAAATTGATACACGAAACAATAATATGAAACAATAAAAGAGCAGTGTATTGCTGTCTCTCTCCATTAAACAAGTAAGGACTGAGCTTGCTTAAAAGGACTAAGCCTCCAAAATAATCTATGACTACAATAATAAGTCCATATCCACTAAATTGTATCATCTTTTATTCCTCCAATTTTTTTACTAAATATTAATGAACTCAATACTATTTTTACTCGGTTTTATAATAATGCTAACCTGGCAGTAGCAGTTATACTTTCTCATATTCTGTATGTATTTTATTCCATGTCCGTATGTTATAAACAGGTGCTCTGTTATCCCATGAAATAATATTTAGTTCTTTTGTCCATCCATTATTTATTGGTGATAAATCTCTTTACACTACTTCTCTATTTTTAAAGTTTTTTTTACTTTGTCATATTTCCTACCTGTCCTCAAGTCTTATAGAAATACATATGAAAAGAGAAGCTATTCCCAAAGTGTATGTTGTGCATATACTTCAAATTGATTTGATTTATCATCACTAAAAAAAATAACTTCTATTGTGTATCTTTTCCAAAGCATATACGGATAGGTCTGCATTATGAGAGAATAATGTCCTTTTACTTTATATTCTTTATAACTAATCGGAGAAAGTGAAAAAATATCTCTCATGTTCTCTTTTTCAAAATAATCAAGAGATAATTTTGAAATATTTTTATCATATATTTTAATATGATCAAGCATCTTGCTCTTTGATGTTATACCAAAATATGTAATGATACAGTCTCCAAGTCTTGCCTTATCTTCATATATTGGTGTCAGATTCACATATCCATACAC
>CAYYAV010000233.1:0-3307 GCA_964469865.1 uncultured Fusobacteriales bacterium
GAGGTATTACTATTGAATATCCTGGTTTTTCAGCATTATGCTGTGCATTGAAGTAACCATTTTCTTCCCATATCTTATACCATTTTTCTTCTATCTCACCTGGTGAATATGTCCTGCTCAGTTCTTTTTCCATTTCCTCCTCAGTGATTACTTTTTAACCACTTCCTCCTTATCCTCATTTATTATTTTCCATTCCTTTATTCCATATATCATATTTTATCATAATACAGGTAAATTTTCCAGAAATTCCTTAAATCGCATGAAAATTCTGGTCAGGAAATCAGATCCAGCAGTTCATCATCATTCATTTCAAACAGTTTTTTTTCTCCATTCCTTCTTTCCAGCAGATTCTCACTTAACATCTTCTTATTTTCCTGTATCTTAAGTATTTTTTCCTCTATTGTTCCTTCAGTTACAAGTTTCACAACCTGCACACTGTTTTCCTGTCCTATCCTATGTGCCCTGTCACTTGCCTGATTTTCAACAGCTATATTCCACCAGGGGTCATAATGTATGACAATATCTGCTCCAGTGAGGTTAAGACCTGTTCCTCCTGCTTTTAGGGAAATCAGCACCGCCTGCCTTTCACCACCGTTAAATCTTCTGCATATATCCATTCTTTCTTCTGATTTTATCCCTCCATCTATGTAAAAATATCTTACGCCCTGGTTCAAGAATTCATCTTCAATCTCCTTCAGTGTCCCTACAAATTGTGAAAATACAAGAAGTCTATGCCCATTTTCAATTATATCCGGAAGGATATCCTTCATTACTTCAATTTTTGCAATTTCTCCGTTATATTCCTTCTTAAACAGTCTGGGAGAATTACATATCTGTCTAAGCTTAGTCAGAATAGCCAGTATCTTTATCCTATTATTCTCTTTCCGATTAAACTTGCTTATTTCCTTTCTTGCTTTCTTCACATATGATAGATAAAGCTGTTTCTGCCCTTCACTTAGCTGAACCACCACGTTAGTCTCAATTTTCCCAGGTAATTCAGTTAAGACCTCCTTTTTTGTCCTTCTCATTATGAAAGGAGATATTACGTTCCTCAGGTTTTCTATTTTTCCTGAATTAGGATTATTCAGTATTTCCTTATAGTTCCTTTTGAATCTTGGCAGCGTATCAAGATATCCCGGAAGAATAAAATCAAATATTGACCATAGCTCTATAATATTATTTTCTACAGGCGTTCCCGTAAGGGCAAAATTTACCTTACTGTTTAATCTTGTTACCGCTTTTTTTATCTGGGAAGTTGAAGTTTTTATATTCTGTGCTTCATCAAGTACAAGCATATCAAACCTTTTGTCCCTGTATTCTTCTATATCATTTCTTAAAGCCTGATAGGTAGTAATCATAAGCCCTTTTTTCAATCCCGCTATCATTTCCTTTCTTTTCTTAGATATCCCTTCAATCAGCACAGGCTTTATATTACAAAATTTTGAAAACTCTTCTTTCCAGTTATGAAGCAGGGAAGTAGGAACAACTATCATTCCCAGGAAATCCTCTTTTTCATAGTAAACTTCATTTATAACAGTAATTGTCTGTAACGTTTTTCCAAGGCCCATATCATCTGCAAGAACTGCACCTAATCCGATATCATACATATTTTTCAGCCAATTATATCCTGTTTTCTGATAAGAAAACAGTTCAGCTTTAATATTTTCAGGATTTTTTTCTTTCTTTTCCTTTATTTTTCTGAACAGCTTTCTGAATTCACCGATTTCACCCAGTTCATCTTTTATATTAAGAGAAATCTGTGACAACTGTAATGCCTTTATTTTGGAAATTTTATTTAGTCCTACTTTAAGACCGGAAATAGAATCTATCACTCCAAGAAGCTCTCCCATGCTTTTATTTGCTATCTTCACCAGTTCTCCGCTTCTGAGAATTATAAATCTTCTTTCATTCCTTATTCCACCGATAACAGCATCCACATCTTGACTTTCTATCCCTTCTATATTGAAGGAAAAATCCAGCAGATTATTATGTGCCTTTCTTATTCCAAAACTTACATTTACGTTCCTCGCTTTTTTTATATTGCTGTCCAACCTGATTTTTACCTTATCAGAATACCTCTCATCTATTATCTCTGAAATTATCCCTAGTCCCTCATAATCAATAATATATCTGTTTTTATTTTCTTCACTGATTCTTGTAAGAGCGGTCTCACCTAGTGTCATTTCCAGAATTTTCAATAATTCATTATTTATTTTTGGAATAAAATATTTTTCTTCTTTTTTTATAGCTTTAACCACATTTGAAATTCTTATTTCAAGAAAATTCCTGTTATTCAGCTCCTGAATATATATTTCTATTTCTCCAGTTTCATCTATATACTCTGCAATTTCTATTTTCTCTGATTCCAGTTTTTTCTTAATCCCGCTTCCATTGTCTTCAATCAGTTCATTCAGGAATTCCCTGTCTATTCCTAATTCATCCAGAAATTTTCTTTCATTCTGTTTCATTCTGTATATTTTATACTGTTCATTCTTAAAACTATAGTAACGGCTTTTTTCATCTATCTGCTCAATTTCCCTAAATATTATTTTTTTATTCTCCCTTATAAACAAGGGTTCATACTCTTCGGTTTTCTGCATGGCCTTTCCCATTATATAAACCTTCTTGTCTCCACTTATTATATCTAGTATCTTATCATAAAGTCCGTTTACTATCTTTAATCCCTTTTTATCTCTTATAATAATGTCGGCCTTGGAAGTTTCCGCACAGAAATTATTTATCTCTTCTATTATTTTCCTGTTTTCTTCATTAAAATAATAATTCTCGGGAGTATAGGTTAATTTCCCTGTTACTTCATATTTATCCTTTTCTATTATGCTCTCTACAAATTTTATTATATCCTTTACATAATAAGTCTTCTCAATTCCTGTCTTGATTCTCAGAATATATGCCGGAATAAAGTCTTCCCTATTGTAATCATAGCCATATTTGTAGTCACTGTAACTTTCTTCATCTATCTCGATTTCCAGCCGAAGTTCTTTCCTGCTTTTGTTTCCCTTGTTCTTTTCTTTTATACTTTTCTTGTTTCCTGCCCGCTGATTTGTCTTTTCTTCCTGTGTCTCCCTGTATTTTTCTTTGTTCCTTGAATTTCCGGCATCTGTTTTTTTTCTTCTTCTATTCAAATCTCCTCTTATTTTCATGGATTTTTTGTCTTTTTCTCCTCTTTTTCTTTCATCGTTGGCTTCATATACTTTTTCAAGAACTTCATCAAATTTCATCACGGTATTTTCAGTCCCAACTGTCGTCACAACATCCTTAGTCCGGTCTGCAAGCATTCCAAGAGCTA
>CAYYAV010000234.1:0-3286 GCA_964469865.1 uncultured Fusobacteriales bacterium
GTTCTGAATAGGAACACCAAAATCTACTTTTTCACTTAAAGCAAGATATCCAGTTGTCTGTAAATCCATTTCAAGATGTCTCGTACTAGTATCTCTACCGCTTTTATCTTCGGTTAAGAAATAATGTCCATCTTTTTCTAATATTCTATCAATTCTAAAATCAATATTAATACCTTTTAATAACGGAATTACAAATCTAAGTATAGCAATTTCCGGAAAGGATTTCAGTATTGTAGAGATAGTTTCAATTATTTTCCTAAATTCCCTTCCGAAATTACTTATATAGAATAATCCTGTAAGTAATCCTAAAGTCAGTGATAATAGGGATGATATTCCAGCTATGAATAAGAATTGTCTGGTTAAATGAGCAACATTGAATTTAATGACTGCTCCTACTTTAACATCCAATAACGTATAGATTTTAGGTTCTATAGTAGATAAGTTGTTTAAGAAATACAGTAATACAGAAAGCATAGAAATTATACTTACAGTATATAAGGATATCTTATTTTTCATTCTCCACCCCCTCATCAGAAGATAGGAAAGTTAAAATATTTTTTATAGTTATAGATCCTAGAACACATTCATTTCGGTCTTTTATTCCTACACGGGATATCCCTTTTTCAATCATGAAAGATAGAGCAGTTTTCAAAGTTTCTTCTTCATATATCGAAAAATCTGAAACTATTTCTTCCTGATATGATATTTGTGAAATCTTAATCCTGTCTAGTATATCGATAAATATTTCTTTTCCTAAAAATTTTTTAGAAAAATCCCTGTTCATATTTTTTATGATTTCTTCGGGAGTTCCAAACAGCACTATATTACCGTTGTTCATTAATGCTATTTTATCTCCTAATTTTATTGCTTCTGATATATCATGGGTAACAAAAATGACTGTAATACCTATAGCCTTTTGGATTTTTAAGAATTCGTTCTGTAATTCTTTTCTCTTTAACGGGTCTATAGCTGCAAAGGGCTCATCCATTAACAATATTTTAGGATTTGCTGCTAAAGCCCTTGCAACTCCTACTCTCTGAGCTTCTCCTCCTGAAAGCTGAGAAGGGAACCTTTTATGATATGTATCATAGTCTAACCCAATTAATTCAAGTAATTCTTTTACTCTTTTTTCTATTTCATGTTTATCTTTTTTTAAGAGCTTTAATACTATAGAAATATTGTCATATACGTTCATATTTGGAAAAAGGCTTATGCTCTGTACTACATAACCTATATTTCTTCTTAATTTTACATTATCTAAATAGTCAATGTCCTGTCCTTCAATATATATTTTTCCTGAATCTTTACTTTCTAGTTTATTAATCATATGAAGAGTAGTGGACTTACCGCATCCTGATGTTCCCAATAAGACACATAGTTCTCCTGGACATACATGTAAAGAAAGGTTCTGTATAATAATCTTATTTCCATATGTCTTATTTACATTATCTAATTTTATCATTGCTGTCTCCTCTATTCTGTGTATTCAATATTTAAATAATTAGTTCCAAATAATTTTATTATTAATGTCAGAATCAAGTTAGTTGTAAATATCAATATTATTATCGGTATGCTGCCTAGTAGGATTAAATCCAGTGCAACAGCATTACCGCTTCCCATAACTATGAAAGTTCCTAAACCTCCAAATCCTACCATTGTTCCTAAACTGGCGGCAGTAAAAGTAGAAATAACAGCAACTTTTAATCCTGAAATAAAAACAGGAAGAATAATAGGAAACTGTATTTTATATAGGATCTGTAAATCAGTAAGACCTATACCCCTGGCTACTTTGACATATTTTTCATTAATAGTTTTAAATGCACTGGTAATATTGCTGATAATAATAAATAGGCTATAGAATACCAGTGCACAGTAGACAGGAGTAAATCCAAAGCTGGAGATCCCTAAATTCCTGAAAAAGGGAATATCTTTTAAAAAAGATAGGGGAGTTATCATAATCATTATAAGTGCTATTGCCGGGATAGATCTGACTAGATTCAGGAATCCCATTACAATGGAGCCAATCATCTCATTTTTATAGCATAGATAGCTTAATGGTATCCCAAATAATACCGATGTTAAGATTGCACTCCAGCATATATAGACATGTTCAATAAGACAGCTTATGAATTTATCTTTTCTTGTATGATATTCTATCATAATAGAACTTTTATCCATAAATCCCGTGATGAAAAACAATACAATAAGACATATGGTTATTGTTAATGGCAAATATTTCCTTATGCTATTTTTTTCTTCACTGCTGTTTTTAGTGATTAAGGAAACAAGTAAAATAAGGACAGCATAAAAACTTAAACCGAATGATACCCTTGTATTTTGATTATGTATAAGGACATTATCTATACCTGTCATGAAAAGTATAAAGTTAACAACAATAATAATAGAAGAAATTATGGATATGGAAAATTTAAATTTTTTCTGGTCTATTATATTAATTAATGCAATTATTAACAATAAGACTATTGGAAACCAAAAAATGGAACCTATAAATTTAAAACCGGTAACTGGAACCATTTTGGATACCCTGTTTTTCATAACATAGACAAAGCTTCCATTAAGCAACAAAATAATGGATATAATGGTTATTACAAATGTAACTGGGTCAAGTCTATTTTTCATTTTTCTTTATCAATCCTTTTGATAATAGATAATTTTCTGCTATTTCCTGCCCTGATTTTCCATTAACTTGTAATTCTGCATTCATTTTAATCATTTCTTCCAGAGTTATAGACTTGAATACTTTATCAAGTATTTCCTGAATATCCGGATATTTTTCCAGCACTTCTTTTCTGATAATCGGAGCCGGAGAATAGACAGGAGACACTTTTTTAGGGTCTTCTAATACCTGTATTTCATATTCATTTATCAATCCGGAAGATGAATAGAGCATGATGACATTTATTCCATCTGTTCCCTCGTATAGCATCTGTTCTCCATGATCTACACCTACACGGTATTGATTTTCTTTTAATTTAAATCCGTAAGCCTGTTCCATACCAGGAAGACCAGTAGGCAAAGTAGCCCAGTATTCAGGCATTATCATCTTTACAGTTCCTCCTTCATTTACATATCTGGCAAAATCTTCCATTGAATAGATATTGTTTTTCTTAGCAAATTCTTTTGTTACTCCTACAGCATCTGTATTATTGAAAGGTGCATATGTCATCCATATTAAATTATTATTTGCTTTATCCCAGGCAGATACACTTTCAAATGCCGTTTCTAATTCGTGGTATAAATTTTTATCTACATCTTTTATTAATCT
>CAYYAV010000235.1:0-3285 GCA_964469865.1 uncultured Fusobacteriales bacterium
TATTATTTAAAAGCTCCAAAAGTTTATAATATAGAACTGAAAGGAAAATTAAATCCCTGGGTATCAGCTAAGGATGTTATACTATATGTTTTAAAAAAACTTACTGTCAAAGGTGGAGTAGGTTATGTAATGGAATACACAGGCGAAGGGGTAAAGTCTCTTTCTGTAGAAGATAGAGCCACTATCACAAATATGGGAGCTGAACTAGGTGCTACTACATCCATATTTCCAAGTGATGAACTTACAGAAAATTTTCTGAAAAGACAGTCACGTGCCAAAGATTTCTTAGAGCTGCTTCCTGATGATGATGCCATTTATGATGAAAAGCTTATAGTGGACTTAAATGAACTTGTTCCTCTTGCAGCTTTTCCTCATAGTCCTGACAATGTCCACGAAATTCCAGAGGAAAAAATTAAAGTGGACCAGATAGCCATAGGTTCATGCACAAACTCATCTTATTCAGATTTTATGAAACTTGCCGCAATCCTTGATGGAAAAAGTGTACATCCTGATGTCAGCCTGGTTCTGTCACCTGGTTCGAGTAATATTATGAAGATGATTTCTGAAAATGGAGCACTTTCAAAATTTATTGCTGCAGGTGCGAGGCTTCTTGAGGCAGCATGTGGACCCTGCATAGGAATGGGGCAAGCTCCCAAGTCAAACGGAATCTCCCTCAGAACATTCAATAGGAATTTCAAGGGAAGATGTGGAACCATGGATGCCGGAGTTTATCTCGTAAGCACAGAAACAGCTGCGGCTTCTGCATTGACTGGATATCTGACTGATCCAAGAGAACTAGGTGAAGAAATAAGAGTAGATATTCCTGAAAGATATGATTCTTCAGATAACTACTATATATATCCTTCAAATGACAAAAATGAAAGAAAAAACGTAGAAATCGTTATGGGGCCAAATATCAAACCATTCCCAATTGGTGAAAGTCTGAAGGACAGCTTTGCCAGAAAAGTAATATTAAAGACAAAAGACAACATAACAACAGATGATATCTGCCCATCAAACGCTGCATTACTTCCATTCAGGTCAAATATCCCGAAACTGTCTGAACACTGTTTTGAGACTATTATTCCTGACTTCAAGTTAAGAGCTGAGAATAATAATGGCGGAATTGTTATCGGCGGAGATAACTATGGGCAAGGATCAAGCAGGGAACATGCCGCCCTTCTTCCTCTATACCTTGGAATTAAAGCTGTAATAGCTAAGTCATTTGCAAGAATTCATAAGGCAAATCTTATAAACAGCGGTATACTTCCATTAGAATTTGTGAATCATGCAGACTATGATTCCATAGATGAATATGATGAACTGGAACTGTCAGATATAAAAGAATCTCTTAGCAGAGGCGAATTTACAATAAAGAATAGAACTAAGTCCAATGAATTTAAAGCCCGGTTTAACGGTTCAGAAAGGGAAATAAAAATTCTTGGCTATGGCGGATATCTTTCTTTTGCTGCATCAGATGAGTTTTAACAGCTAAATATGAATATTTATAGGAATATACTAAATATTAAGAAATTTCTAACTTATGAGAATTTTATGGAGGTTTATTTATGAATAAGGCAGTTACACTAATACCCGGAGACGGTATTGGACCTGAAATATCAGAAAGCTTAAAGAAGATATTCGAGTCCGCTGGAGTACCTATTGATTTTGAATTAGAAAATGCTGGAAATGATGTATATGAAAAAACGGGAAATTTAATTCCTGATAGCCTATATGAAAGTATAGAAAGGAATAGGATTGCCATAAAAGGTCCTATTACCACGCCAATAGGAAAAGGATTCAGGAGTATAAATGTCTACCTAAGAAAGAAATACGACCTTTATTCCAATATAAGACCTTCCAGAAACCTTCCTGGAATAAGGACAAAATATGATAATATTGATCTTGTTATATTTAGAGAAAACACAGAGGGGCTATATATAGGAGAAGAAAAATTTGAAGACAGTGAAAATACTTCTGCCATCGCAATTAAAAGAATTACAAAAAAAGGAAGCAGCAGGATTGTAAGGTCAGCCTTTGAATATGCAAAAAACAATAGTCTTGATAAAGTTACTGTGGTACATAAGGCTAATATATTAAAACTGACTGATGGTCTTTTTCTGGAAACTGCAAGGGAAATTTCCAGGGATTACCCTGATATTATTCTTGAAGAAACTATTATTGATAATATGTGCATGCAGCTTGTAACAAAGCCTGAAAATTATAAGGTTATTGTAACAATGAATCTATATGGAGATATTCTCTCAGATCTTGCTGCCGGACTTGTGGGAGGACTTGGAAT
This sequence comes from uncultured Fusobacteriales bacterium, assembly GCA_964469865.1. GTDB lineage: Bacteria > Fusobacteriota > Fusobacteriia > Fusobacteriales > Leptotrichiaceae > JAGOWQ01. The sequence continues at coordinate 2,303 of CAYYAV010000235.1, forward strand.
TGCTCCTGGAGCAAACATAGGAGATGACATTGCCATATTTGAAGCTGTGCACGGTTCTGCACCTGATATTGCAGGTCAGAACAAGGCAAATCCTCTCGCACTTATACTTTCAGGTATTGAAATGTTGAAATACATGAACCTGGATGTCTATGCTGAAAAAATTCAAAATGCTGTATTAAAGACATTAAAAACTTCAGGTCTGAAAACTGCAGATTTAGGAGGAACTTCCACAACTACTGAATTTACTGATAAAATTATTGAAAATCTATAATCTGCTTATTTTAGGAGGTAGAATATGAAAAGTGACTTTATAAAGGAAATGTGTAATCTCATATATGAAAACAACTTTATTTCAGATGAATTATACGATGAACTGGATGTAAAAAGAGGATTACGTAATAAGAATGGAACCGGCGTCCTCGTAGGGCTCACAAAGATAGGTTCTGTATTAGGATATACAGTTCAGGATAATAAAAAGATTCCTGAGGAAGGAAAGCTTTATTACAGGGGCTTTTTAATCCAAGATATTTTAAGGGAATTTGGCGAAGAGAAATTTTTTTCTTTTGAAAAGACAATGTTTCTAATACTTTTTGGTAAAATCCCTACAAATTTTGAATTGAAGATGTTTAACAGTACACTAAAAGAATATAGGAACCTTCCTGATGAATTTATAGAAAATTTTATTCTAAGACAGCCGAGTACCGATATAATGAATCAGCTTCAGAGGACTGTACTCTGCCTCTATACAATTGATAAAGATCCTGATAATACTACACTTGAAAATCTTATTGATCAGGCCCTTCATCTTATTGCTAAATTTCCGAGTCTTTTAGTATATAGCTATCAGGCGGTAAACCATAAACACTTTAACAGCAGCCTGGTCATACATAATCCTGTGGAGGAATACAGCATTGCACAGAACATATTACATATGCTGAGACCTGACAGCAATTTTACTGACTCTGAGGCAGAAATACTAGATC
>CAYYAV010000236.1:0-3280 GCA_964469865.1 uncultured Fusobacteriales bacterium
TGTTCTTCTCACACAGGGATCCTGCAATGGTAAAATGGTTAAATGAAAGACATAGAGATTAAGGCAATAGATATGAATTGAAAATAATAAAGGATGTGGTTTCATGAAGAAGACTATAAAAATTTTAGTATTAACTCTACTGATTTCCGGTATTTTGTCAGCTATAAATATTAATATTAAAGTTCCAGATATCGGGATTGAAAATGATACGTTAGGGGCAGGTACAGTAAACAGGACTGATGATGCCTATATTATAAGTGGAGCGGGACATAATAAGACAGTTACACTAAATGGTGAAAGAGTTGAAATAAATGGAGCATCAAATACTCTTAAAATAAAAGGAAAAGTTTCTTCCATAGAAATCAGAGGTGCGGGAAATACAGTTTATGTTGATTCCGTTGAAAGGGTGACCATCTCAGGAGCTTCAAGCAGTGTTCTATATAAGACAAGCCCAACAAAATCAGGGAAACCGTCTTCAACTATAAGAGGAGCAGGAAGCTATGTAAAAAAACAATAGGAATGTTGGAAGGCAGGAGAAATTAAAAAAATACTTTTATAATCTGTTAGAAATAATAATTTCAGGATGAAATAAAAGTATTTTTTTATTAGTTTTTTAAGTATCTTATGTTACTTATTTATCATTTTTTTCTAATTCTGTAAGATTTTTTGCAATTTCTGTTGCAAGCTTTACATTGTTAAATACAAGTTCTATATTTGACTTTAAGCTGTTTCCTCCAGTAATTTTCTGTATTTTGTCCAAAAGGAAAGGAGTGGCGTGTTTACCTTTGATTCCTAATTTTTCTGATTCTTCCACTGCCTTTTCTATAGCTTCAGTTATGATATTGTGATCCATGGAAAACTCTTCAGGAATAGGATTGGCAATTACAACTCCACCTTTCAATCCTAAATCCCATTTTGTTTTTAAAATTTCAGCAAATTCTTTAGGACAGTCTACAGCATAGTCAAGTTCAAATCCGCTTTTTCTAGTATAAAAAGCAGGTAATTCCTTTGTCTTGTATCCTAAAACAGGCACTCCGTTAGTTTCAAGATATTCCAGAGTCAGACCTAAATCCAATATGGATTTTGCTCCTGCACATACAACAGCAACATCAGTATTTGCAAGTTCTAATAAATCTGCTGAAATATCCATGGTAGTTTCTGCTCCTCTATGGACACCTCCTATTCCTCCCGTAGCAAATATTCTTATTCCTGCCATAGATGCGATAATCATTGTTGTTGCCACAGTAGAAGCACCGTTTAGCTTGTGAGCTGCAATATAGGGAATGTCCCTTCTGCTGACTTTAGCAACTTTTTCACCCTCACGTCCCAGTATTTCGATTTCATCACGGGACAGTCCGGCTTTCAGTTTTCCATTTATAATGGCAGTAGTAGCGGGAACAGCTCCATTTTCCCTGACAATGCTTTCAACTTTCAAGGCAGTTTCCACGTTTTGTGGATAAGGCATACCATGTGAGATTATAGTAGATTCCAGGGCTACTACAGGAATATTATTTTCTATGGCATATTTCACTTCTTCACTTATTTCTAAATATTTTTTTAACATAATTAAATTTCCATCTCCTCTATTAAAGTTTCAATATTTTTTCTATTTACCTGTTCACTTACAGTATTAATGTTCAAGCTTGTGAGGATAGCTGCTCCTGTAGCGAATTTTGCTGCTTTCTCTATATCATAATCATTGAATTCGCTATAAGCAATACCTGCAACAAAAGCATCTCCCGCACCTGTGGTACTAACAGGATTTATTTTAGGGTTCTTTACAATTCCATTTTTTTCTTCAGACATATAGAATACGCCTTTTGATCCAAGTGAGATAAATATCTTTTTAACCCCTTTATTTATAAAATGTTCTCCAACCCTTTTAAGATCTTCGTTTCCATAGATATTTATCCCTGATAGGATTTCAGCTTCAAGCCTGTTCGGTTTTATCGTATGGAATCTTCCGATGAAGTCTTTTACTTTAAGAGCTTTTTTGGTAGATACTGTATCTAGGATAATAGGCGGTTTTCTTCTGAGAAAAGCTATGTATCTCAATGTTTCTTCTTCCAGATTAGTATCTACAACGAGCAGCCTTGCATTTGTTATCTTTTTTCTTATGCTGTCAAGATAAACAGGTGTAATATTTTTACAGATATCTGTAGAGGAAACAGCCATTTCCATTTCCTTATCATCATTCAGGATTGACACATACATGGAAGTCTGCTGATTTTTCAGAAACAATGAATCCGATATATCAAGGTTTTGATTTTTCAGATATTCTTTTATGTCCTTACCATATATATCATCACCTAATGCAGTTATGAATTTGGAACCTATACCCAGCTTTCCGATATTTTCAGCTATATTTTTTCCTACTCCGCCAAAGGAGATTGAAACATCACCTGGATTGGAGTCATACCTTATGACATTTCCGAAAGATTTCCCCTGTATATCAATATTTGTAGCTCCGATCGTCAGGATATAGGGCATTTCATTTATGATATATTTCTTACCTAAAATAACGCCCTTTTTCATGAGATTACTTATATGTACAGCAATAGAAGTTCTGGCACAGTTAAGTTCAGCTGCTATTTCTTCCTGAGTAATCAGTGGATTTTCTTTAATCAGGTCTATTATCTGTTTTTCACGATCTGTCAATTCTATCATTCCTTTCTATAAAATAGATTACATCAAAATCTTAAACTAAAATAAAAAAATATTATTAATGTTTATAGTTATATTATTAATATACAATATAAAAAATTAAAAGTCAATAGCTGAGACTAAAAAATAATTAACAAAATAACAATTAAAGTTTCAAATGTTTAATAAAGTATATCCCTAATAACTGTTGTTGTCAATATGTAAATATGATATAATGAATACAAAAACAGATGAGAGGAAAAATATGAAAAAAGCGGTAATATTAGATACTAGTGCAATGATGTACAGGACACATTTTGCACTTATGGGTATGAGAAATTCTAAGGGGCTTGCTACAGGGGCTACTTATGGGTTTGTAAATACTCTTGAAGGAGTGTTGAAGGAACTGGATCCTGATTTTCTGGTTGCCTGTCTTGATATAAAGAGGAGTGAATTAAAAAGATCTGAGGAATTGGAAACATATAAGGCTCACAGGGAAAGTATGCCTGAAGATCTTATTGCACAGCAGGAATATATTATGGGAATACTTGACGGATATAGGATTCCAAAATATAAAATAAATGGATATGAAGCTGATGACATCATCGGGACGCTCGTGACCAAATTCGCAGAGAAT
>CAYYAV010000237.1:0-929 GCA_964469865.1 uncultured Fusobacteriales bacterium
CTGAAAAATCTACTTCGATAACTTCTTCTTTTTTTACTTCTGTTCCAAAATTTTTACACTGTTCCAACATTCTCTGTGTTAAATTTGGCCCTGTTGAATTTTCAATTGAACCAGGATAATTTTCAATTAAATGTGTAATTGCTGCCTGTCCTCCATGTTGCCCTTTTTCAAGTACCAGTGTTTTAAGTTTTCCTCGTGAAGCATACAATGCCGAAGACAACCCAGCAGGTCCCGAACCGATTATGATCAAATCGTAATGTTCTGACATAAATCAACCTCCTTAATTATTTTTAATTTTGCATGTTAAATAGTACAATTCTAAGTAGTACATTTATGTACCTAATATGTTTAAGTTTCCTGTTATTCTTGTTAATAATTTCACTTCGTTATGCTTCTAAAAAAATTAACTATAAACAATAAAAACAGGAAATCTCAGCTTTTCCCTGTCATGCTAATTTCAGAGTTTTGTCCAAACACAGTTCTTTTACCTGAGAATTTCACTAATAATTGCAACTTATCAGCTTGTACCTTCGGTGCCCTTTTTAAGGGTCTCTCCCATGTTCTTCATCCAAACGATTCAATTATTTAACCTACTATTAAGTATAACATGATATTATATAATGTCAAGTAAAAAAATTAAGTTTTGTTAATCTTCAATGATATTACAATATTCAGACCTTAATATTTGTGCTGCTTTAACCATGGATTCTATTTTTTTTTCAATAATATCATATGGATTCAGTGCCCTTTTTGAAAAAGTAGCAAATCCACAATCAGGGTTTAACCATATCCTCTCAGGCGGAAGATACTTTAAAACTTTTTTTACCTGTTCCACAATCCATTCAGGAGTTTCTATTTCTGTACTTCTAGGATTTAAGCATCCAAAGCCTAGGTATATTTTCTTTTTTAAAAAATTATTTTCAAATAGC
>CAYYAV010000237.1:939-3268 GCA_964469865.1 uncultured Fusobacteriales bacterium
ATAGCTTATCTACTTCTCCAGCTCTTGGAGTAGAAAATTCCAATGCAAGCATATCCACATCAAGGGAATCGAAAAAACTTCCTAGCTTATCATATGCTCCCTCCAATAATACTGTCTCATCTGTAGTCCAGTTTCCACGACATACATGCATAGAACTCAGTACATTATCATATTTCCTAATTTCTGCAAAAATAGGTTCCAGTAAATCTTTAGCAAATTGCAGTTCACGGTCAACCTTGACCTTTTCAGAAAGAGCACCTCAGTAAAATGAAGCATCTCCTTCTCCTCTTGTAAATACAACTTCTGACAGGATAGGCTCATCTATCTGAATTATTACTGCCCCTACTTCAACTAATCTCTTTATTTCATTAATCAGAAGTTTGACGATATCAAAACCTAATTCCTTCCTATTTTTATAGAATTCCTTGGTAACTTCCTTTAACCACATTGAACGTGTCAGTAGATAAGGACTTGGTAAGGTAGCTTTAAACGGCTTCTTACTGAATTTTTTTAGAAGTTTCAGTTCATCTACATCAAGCTTCGTTTCAGTATCAATTTTCCCGATACAGACAGGGCTATTCATACTGTTGTCGTCAGCATCCATTTTCTCCAGACTCTTACTAAATTCTTCAGAAGAAGATGTCAGAGATAGTATTTCTTCCATAGACATAAGCTTTATAGCATCAACATATTCTGCAACATAGCTCATATAATTATCCCTTGAAAGTTCTCCGGTTACTATTACATCTAGACCTGTTCTATCAAACATTTCAACAATTTCTTTAGTCTCTTCCTCTACTTTCTTTCTATATTCAGAGAAAAGATCACTATTGTATTTTAGTTTATCCTTTAATTCCAGAAGTTCTTTTGATCTTGGAAGACTTCCCATTAATGTAGTTGTAAAAGGAGGAAGTTTCGTATTCATTTTTCTATCACCCCATATTCAAGATTATCATTTTTAAACTGTATCCTTAACACTAAATCACAATAGTTATCAAATATAATAACGGATTACTTCAAGATCAACAGTTTATTACATTCATATATTCTCAAAACCGTATATAATATTTTTTGTACTGAATTTTTTCGTATATTATTTAATTCTGAAATAATCCGCTCTATATTTATTTAAAATTATATATTTTATGGCTCTACTACTGAACTGCTGTTAGAAAAAATTTCTACTACTTCCGCCATTGTTGTTATTCCCCCAACTTCAAGATCATCAGATAACTCATAATAATCTACACAAATACCGCAAGAAAGAATTTTAACTCCTTTTCCTTCAAGAAATCTTAAATCTTCAAGACTTCCGGATCCTGTAGTTGTAAGTTTAACACCTTCTCCATAAAATATTATATGAGTCGGCAGATTTTCTTTTGTAGTTAAAGTATGGATAAACCCTTTCATAAGATTATCAGTAAGTGCCTTGTCTCCAACACCCATTCCAGTTCCTTTAATTACAACATCATACTGTTGTGCCATAGTTATCACTCCTCATTAAATTTTATATCTCAATAAATTTTATCCTGAAAACATCTTTTGTCAATAGATTCCTGTATCTTTTTCTCATAAACTATTGAATAGATTATTTTTCATAAGGTTGTCCAGAAGCTTTCGGAGCTCTAGCTTTACCTACAAATCCTATTAACGCTAACAATGTAAGTATATAGGGTATCATCGACAAGAATTGCTGCGGAATTGGTAAATTTGCAGCTTTTGCTACATCTGCAAAAGCTTCACCAAAAGCAAATAAAAGACTGGCTAATATGGCTCCAAGCGGATTCCATTTACCGAATATCATAGCTGCCATTGCCATGTATCCCCTACCTGCAGACATGTTATTTGAAAATGACGGCAGCATTACTCCTGTCAGATATGCTCCTCCAAGCCCTGCAAACATTCCCGACATTATTACACTTATATATCTTACCTTATAGACACTTATACCTACTGTATCAGCTGCAAGGGGGTGTTCGCCGACTGCCCTTATCCTAAGCCCCAGTACCGTCTTATAAAGAAAAAAATATGTCAATATTGCAATAGTATATATAGTTATTATAACAACCTTTTTATTTGCAAGGCTATCTGCTGTAGGTGTACTTCCGGCAGCCTTGAATATTGTCTTTATCAGAAATGAAGTTGTAGCTACTGCAAAAAGATTTATGGCTACTCCACTTATTATCTGATTTCCTTTTAAGTGTATACTTATAACGGCATGAAGTGCCGAAATCAGTCCTCCGACAATAATTCCTGCCAATATTCCAAGATATGGATTTCCTGTCATTATATTTACCGTAGCAGTTGCAAAAGCTGCACTTAGATCGGA
>CAYYAV010000238.1:0-3267 GCA_964469865.1 uncultured Fusobacteriales bacterium
TTTTTATAATATAATTTGACAGTATTAGTTTTTTATGATAATATATGTAAAACTCAAATATTTTGAGAATAAAAATATAATGAGGAGGTATTATATATAAATAAAAAAAATATGATAGACAGATTATTTAATAAATATATTTTAATACTTTTAATTATAATATTATCGATATATTCATTAAGTATAGGAGTAAAGGGATTCAGTTTGCTGGGGTTATTTAGAGGACAGCAAAATGACATAGAATTAGCACTAATCAGCAGAATACCTAGACTAATCAGTATTTTAGTGACGGGGGCCAGTTTAAGCATTGCAGGGATTATAATGCAGACGATTTCAAATAATAAATTTGTATCTCCGTCTACAATAGGAATCATGGACTGGGCGAAGTTTGGAATAATGGTATCGCTGATTTTTTTTGGAGACGGTTCTACATTTCTAAAAATGGCAATAGCATTCGGGTTTACATTATTTGGGACATTATTTTTCATGAAAATTTTAACTAAAGTAAAAGCCAGGAATAACGTAATAATACCATTAATCGGAATTATGTTAGGGAATGTAATTAACTCAATAACAGGATTTGTATCATATAGATTTGATATTATCCAGAATATTAACTCATGGTTACAGGGGAGCTTTTCGCTAGTAATAAAGGGACGATATGAATTACTTTATATAGGAATCCCTTTTTTAATACTGGCTTATTTATATACTGATAAATTTACAATAGTTGGAATGGGAGAGAGTTTTTCTAAAAATTTAGGATTAAATCATGATCAAGTTATCTTAACCGGACTTACTATAGTGTCAGTAATTACATCAGTAGTAGTAGTAACAATAGGAAGTATCCCTTTTATAGGACTTATAGTACCGAATATTGTAAGTATCTATAAGGGAGATAATATGAAAAAATCTCTTTCTGAAGTAGCATTACTAGGTGCTCTTTTTGTTTTAATCTGTGATATTTTAGGAAGAATTATCATATACCCTTATGAAGTGCCGATAAGTGTAATTATAACAGTAATAGGAAGTGTAGTATTTTTAATTCTGATATTTAGGAGGTATAGATATGCCAACTAAAAATAAGATTAAATTTAAAGATAATACAAACCTTAAATTGCTGCTGTTATTTTTATTTGCTCTGATAGGGATAGGACTGTTTATAGGGCTGGGACTGACACCTAGAAATATAAACTTTAATCTGCCGAGAAGGACTGCAAGAATAATGGCAGTATTGATAGTCAGTTATTCTATTGCATATTCATCAGTAGTATTTCAGACATTAACCAATAATAAAATACTTACTCCATCAGTAATGGGGCTGGACTCACTTTATATGTTCATACAGACGGTTGTAGTATTTTTCTTTGGAGCAAGGCAGTTAGCATTAATGTCAGACGTGACACAGTTTTTTATTTCAGTAATACTGATGGCAGGTTCTTCCATGCTGCTTTATGTCTTCTTATTTAAAGAAGACAGCAGGAATATTTATTTCCTGATACTGATAGGTATAGTTTTTGGGGGTCTTTTTGGAGGGCTTTCCAATTTTATGCAAGTATTGCTTGACCCTAATGAATTTTTAATACTACAAGGTAGGATGTTTGCGAGTTTCAGTAATATAAATGTAAAATTATTAAGCATCTGCACTGTTATAATAATATTGTGCCTACTTTCTTCATTAAGTGATTTAAAAAAATTGGATGTCCTGTCATTAGGTGAATACCATGCGATAAATTTAGGAATAAACTATAAAAAATTAGTAAAAAAACAGTTTATAATAATTTCTATATTAGTTTCAGTATCAACAGCATTAGTAGGACCTGTAACTTTTTTAGGAATATTACTTACAAGCCTGGCTAGGGAAGTTACGAAAGGATATAGACATAATTATTTAGTGATAAGTGCTTTTTTAATAAGTGTCCTTTCACTGGTATACAGCCTGTTTATAGTTGAAAGAATTTTAAATTTTGAAACTACAATAAATGTCATTATAAATTTCGTAGGAGGAATCTATTTCATTTATATTGTATTGAAGGAGAGTAGAATATGATAAAAGTAAGAAATATATTGAAAAAATATTCTAATAAGATAATATTAGATGACATATCGCTGGAATTGCCTAAAAATAAGATAATAGCATTTATTGGCAGTAATGGAGCCGGAAAAAGTACATTAATATCCATAATAAGCAGAACTTTAAATAAAAATAGCGGTGAAGTCTATATTGATGATAAGGAATTAAAAGACTGGGATACAACCGAGCTATCAAAAAGACTGTCAATATTAAAACAGTCAAATCACTTGAATGTGAGGCTGACAGTCAGGGAATTAATCAGTTTTGGGAGATATCCTCATTCAAAAGGTAAACTTACAGAAGAAGATGAGAGAAAAATAGATGAAGCTATAAGATACATGGAATTAGAAGAACTCCAGGACAGGTTTATAGATGAGCTAAGTGGTGGTCAAAGGCAGATGGCATATATAGCAATGGTTATAGCTCAGGATACAGAATATATTTTTTTAGATGAGCCGTTGAATAACCTTGATATGAAGCATTCTGTCCAAATAATGAAAATTTTAAAAAATTTAGTTGAAGAGCATGGAAAAACTATAATGGTCGTTATACATGAGATCAATTTCGTATCACATTATGCAGATTATATAGTGGCATTAAAAAATGGGAAAGTTCAGAAATGCGGAGAAACTGATGAAATAATAAACAATGAAGTCTTAAGTAAGATTTATGGAATGAATATGCCTATTTGTGAAATAGACAGTAAAAGAGTCTGTCTATATTATTAAAATTAAGATGTATACATATAAAAAAACGGAGGATGAGAAATTATGAAAAAAATTACAGGATTATTTCTGGCATTGACATTATTAATGGTGTTTGCAGTATCGTGTGCCAAAGGTGGTAATGACGGAGAAAAAGATTCAAAAGGAAATGTGGAAAAGGTAACAATTACAACATCGAAAGGAGATGTAGAAGTACCTGTAAAACCTAAAAAGGTTGTAGTATTTGATTATGGTGTACTGGATATAATGAATGAACTGGGTATTGAAGCAGAAATTGGAACAGCGGTACAGAATTTACCTGATTCATTAGAAAAATATAAAAAAAGTTTAGATGCAGGTTCGTTACATGAGCCTAACTTTGAAAAATTAAATGAATTTGCACCGGATTTAATTATAATAAGTGCAAGACAGGAAAAATCTTATGATGAGTTAAGCAAAATAGCTCCGACACTGTATATGGGAGTTAAC
>CAYYAV010000239.1:0-3266 GCA_964469865.1 uncultured Fusobacteriales bacterium
ACCTAAAGACTGGCTAGATCTGCCTGTTAACTTTAAAGGTAAATATGAGGTTCCGTCGTCGCTAGGCCGGAGGGACAACAAGGACGGTTCTTACGGGAATACTGATAAGATACAGAGATCCTAATGGAGATCTGGGTATATCTGAAGAAGGATGGAAACAGGTTGCAGAATATCTGAAAAATGGAATTCCTTCAGTGAAAGGTGAGGATTTATTTGGTAAGATTGCTGACAAGAAGGTTCTTGGTGGTCAGATATGGTCAAGTGGAATAGCCGGAAGGGAAGAACAGTATAAGGTAAAAGTAGGGATAGTACACGGAAGTAGGAGTTCCGATGGTTATAGAAGGATTTGGAATTATAAAAGGGACAAAAAATATAGAAAAAGCAAAAGAATTTGTGGAATGGTTCGGTTCTGCAGAAGTACAGGCTGCATGGTCTAAAAAATTTACTAGTATGCCTGCAAGTGCAAAAGCATTAAGTATGGCAGATCCATCAATAATAGAATTTGAAAAGCAGTTTACAAAGATACAGGATATAGACTGGCAGTTTGTTACAGAGAATCTTGAAAAATGGATGGAAAAAATTGAACTCCAGATAATGCAATAGCTTATTTAAACATTACTTCTTTATTATACTGCATAAGTGTAGTAAAGAAGTATTTTTAATCACAGGAGGAAGAAGATGATAGAGTTTAAGAATATAGAAATAAAATTTGGAGATTTTGTTGCAATCCCGAATCTGTCAATGACAATAAATGAAGGAGAATTTTTTACGTTATTAGGTCCGTCCGGTTGTGGAAAAACTACTACTCTTAGGGCATTAGTAGGTTTCAATATACCGACAAGAGGAGAAATACTTATCCAGGGTAAGAATGTAACTAATGTTCCTGTAGAAGAAAGGGAAATAGGAATGGTATTCCAGAGCTATGCCCTGTTTCCTACAATGACAGTATATGAAAATATAGCATTTGGTCTAAGGGTCAGAAAAGAAAGTAGGGAACAGGTTGAAGAAAAAGTTAGGGATATTGCTGAAAAAGTAGATCTGAATGAGATGCAGCTGAAAAAGAAGGTATCAGAACTTTCTGGAGGACAGCAGCAGAGAGTGGCAATAGCAAGGGCTTTAGTTTTAAAGCCTAAGATACTAGTTCTGGATGAGCCCCTTTCGAATCTGGATGCAAAGTTAAGGATACAACTTAGGAATGAACTGAAGATACTTCAGAAGAAATTTGGAATAACGACAATCTATGTAACACATGATCAGGAGGAAGCGTTGACACTGTCAGACAGGATAGCTGTGTTCAACAAGGGGATTGTTGAGCAGATAGGAAGTCCTATGGAAATATACAATAGTTCAAGTACGGAATTTGTATGTAACTTTATTGGTGATATAAATATACTTGGTGAGGAAACTCTAAAAAATTTTAATATGAACTATGGGACAGCATATGATTCTACCCGTAAAGGATATGTAAGAGTAGAAAAAGTTCATCTGGAGCCGGTATCCGGAATAGATTCAGTGGCTGTAAAAGGTGAGGTTGTCGATAAGGAGTATTATGGAATATTTACAAAATACCTGTTCAGGGTAAATGAACAGAAGATAAAGAGCCTTGAAAAGAATGATGGAAAAATAGAACATAAAATAGGAGATATATTAGATTTATATATAGGAAAAGAAGATATATTACAGTATGGAGGGTAACGGATATGAGAAAGAATAAGATAAATTCAACAAAAATAATTGCATATTTAATGTATGCCGTAATATTCTGGTTTGCCATAACTTTCCTGATATATCCTAACTTAAATATATTAAAGGTGATATTTTTCCAGAACGGTACTTTTAAGACGGACTCCATAAGTAAGCTTTTCTCATCTGCAAGGGCGGTAAAAAGTTTAAAGAACAGCTTTATTCTGGCAACTACAATGGTAATCACTGTGAATGTGATAGGAATATTTCTAGTACTGGTTGTGGACTATTTTAAGGTAAAAGGTGCAAAGATATTAAAACTGGGATATATGACGACATTAATATACGGAGGAGTAGTCCTTGTATCAGGATATAAGTTTGTATACGGTTCAAATGGAATTATGACACAGATGATAAGCTCATTATTTCCATCATTTAACAGAGGATGGTTTGAAGGATATCTGGCTGTTGCATTTATTGCTACTTTCAGTTCGACTTCCAACCATATTATATTTCTGTCTAATGCATTAAGAAAAATAGATTATTCTACAGTGGAAGCGGCAAAAAATATGGGGGCATCCCAGTTCTATATTCTGAGAAAAGTTGTTCTGCCTGTACTGAAACCAACGGTATATGCTCTTACAGTATTACTGTTCATAGCCGGACTGGGAGCAACTTCTGCTTCATTAATAGTGGGAGGAAAGGATTTTCAGACAATAGGACCTATGATCCTCACCTTTTCTCAATCAGCCACATCTAGGGATCTGGCAGCTGTACTTGCTCTGTTGCTGGGAATAGCGACACTTCTTCTCCTGACTGTAATGATGTATTTTGAGAAAAAGGGGAACTTTATGTCAATTTCCAAGACTAAATCAGAAATACAGAAGCAGAAGATAAACAATCCTGTTGTAAATATAATAGTCCATATACTGGCATATGCACTATTTTTGCTTTATATAATTCCGGTAGTCTTTGTAGTAGTCTTCTCCTTTACGAATGCCCAGAGTATATCATCAGGAGTAATCTCAGGATTTACGCTGACTAACTATATAGATGTGTTTTCAGACATAGAAGTACTGAAACCTTTTATAACAAGTACACTGTATTCACTTGGAGCATCAGTCCTGGTAGTCATACTGACATTGGGAGTTTCAAGGATAATACATAAATATAAGAACAGATGGTCTACAATGCTGGAGTATTCGATGCTTATACCTTGGATATTACCTAATACACTGATAGCCATTGCTCTGATAACAGCATTTGACAGGAAGAATATACTGGTATTTGGAAATGTGCTTTCAGGCACAATATGGATATTACTTATAGCCTATGTAATAGTAAAGATTCCATTCTCACTGAGAATGCTGAAGGCAACTTTCTTCAGTATAGATAAGGAACTGGAAGAGGCTGCAACAAGTCTGGGAGCTACTCCCTTCTATACATTCAGGAAGGTTATCTTCCCTATAATATTGCCGCCTACAATGGCAATACTTGCTTTAAACTTTAATGCCCTGTTGGCTGACTATGATTTGACAGTATTCTTATATCATCCATTGATGAGGACATTAGGAATAGTCATA
>CAYYAV010000240.1:0-3265 GCA_964469865.1 uncultured Fusobacteriales bacterium
AGGATTTAAAAGTCATTGGATAAACTCCGGAGATAATGAACTTATTACACAGTCACTAAAGAATGTTGCTACTAAAGATACTTTTGAAGATTTAGAAGAGCTGTTTAAAGGTAAAACGATGAAAGTTGATATTGATGAAAAAATAATTTTTAAAGATCTGGAAACTCCCGAACAGCTCTGGAATTTAATGTTGAATGCAGGGTATTTGACATGCACAGGAGAAATTAGGGAAAGATATAAGCTTAGAATACCTAATTTTGAGATGCAGAGATATTTTGAAAAGGCATTTATAGACAATTTTGTCCATAACAGGAGAAAAATTAGAAATATTGTTGATGCTGTTGTTGAAGGTGATATTAGCGAGTTTGAAACGGAACTTAAAGAGCATATTCTGGCATCAGGAAGTTATATAATAAATGATAAGGAAAATTTTTATCAAGGATATATGCTTGGCCTTTTTATAGTACTTAAACCCTATTTTTATGCGAAATTAGAGGGAGAAACGGGACTTGGACGATGTGATATTTCGCTGGAAGCATTTGATAAAAAGGATATGAGTTATATAATAGAATTAAAAGTGGCAAAAGATGAGAAAGAATTGAAAGAAATAACAGAAAATGCAATAAATCAGATAAAAGAAAAAGAATACTATACTGAATTTAAGTCAAAAAAACTGGAAAATGTCAGTCTGATTGGGATAACATTCTGTGGTAAGAAGGTTGGTTTTATTAGTGAAACAGTTAATTTTCAAAACGACTTCAAATAAAATAAATCTGATTAGTAAATAAGTTTTAAATGGCTAGTACAGAATAACAAAGATTCTCTCACAGGAAGTTAGAACATGACTAGAATAAAGTCTGAAAAGTTAAAATTTAAAATAAAATATCAAAAATCCGATAAAATATGTACAAAAATTATAGGGAAATCTCTTGAAAACTGATATATAATTGTTTTAGACAGAAAAGGGAGATAAAAATATATGATGAAAGCTTTTAATCAAACTGTAAGATATATTGAAGAAAATTTGACGGAAGAAACAGATGAAAAAAAGATAGTGCATCTTTCAGGATATTCCTTTAATACAGCCTTTAAGAAATTTCACAATGTATCTCCGAGTAAAGTAAAAAATGGAGCAGGGTTTAAAGTTTTTTCTCCTTTACGGCTGTCATTAATTATTGAAGGAGGAAATGACATGGAAGTAAGAATTGAAAGAAAACAGTCATTCAAAATAGCGGGATTGAAAAGAAAAATATCAGATAATAGGGAATGTCCGAAATTATGGAATGAATTATTTGAAAAAGTTTCCCCTGAATTTCTTGAAAGTATAGGAACGGGAGAGTGTTACGGGTGCTGTTATGATGCAAAATTTCAAAAAGACTTTATCTATATGGCAGCTTATGATGTCAAAGAAGAAGAAAAAGCTGTAAAAGCAGAACTTGAAATACTAGAAATTCCTGAAGCGGAATATGCTGTTGTAAAAATAAAAGGAGCAATTCCAGAATCTATTCATAACGGATGGAAGTACATATTAGGTACATTTTTTCCAGAAAATGGATATGAACATTCAGGAAGCCCTGATTTTGAATATTACTATGAAGGGGATATGAAAAGTAACAATTATGAAATGGAATTATGGGTGCCAGTAATAAAAAAAAGATAAAAGAGAAATAATTTTTATATTCTATAAAATACGACAATACTTGTCGTATTTTTGTGTTATAATAAATATAACATTAAGAACAAATTTTTAAAGGAGATGAAAATAATGGCAAATGAAGTGAAATTTTTTGAAATTATAGGTAATAATTCTAAGGAATTAGGGGAATTCTATAGTAAAGTGTTTGACTGGAATATACTGCCACCAGCAGGAACAATGGAATATAGCCTAATGGATACAAAAGGAGAAAATGGGGTAATGGGAGCTGTTGGAAGTCCTTTTATAAATAATGAAAGCTGGATTACCATTTATGTTACAGTAGACAGTATTGATGAAATAATGAAAAAAGTTGTACAAAATGGAGGAAAGGTCAAAGTTCCAAAATTTACAACAGATACAGGTTTTACATTAGCATACATTGAAGATAGGAATGGCAATATTATCGGTTTAACTGAAAAGTAAATAATCATAGGGAGAAAATATTATGTACAAGTCAGAAAGGCTGATAAAGATATGGATGTCCATAAACAGGAAGAAAAAATTTACGGCTAGAGAAATTGCCGATGAAATGGGAGTTTCTATAAGAACGGTTACAAGAGATCTTGATACATTGACATTATTTGGAGTTCCACTGTATCCAATAGTTGGAAGAGGTGGGGGATATGAGATATTAAGGAATGACATTCTCCCACCTGTAGAATTTTCAGAAGAAGAAGTCCTTTCACTGTTCTTTGCATATAACATATTAGGAAATATGACTTCAACACCTTTTGATATGGAAATAGAGCTGATAAAAAATAAGCTTTATCAGAAAGTAAGTGCAAATTTATTGAAAAAAATTATAGAAATGGAAGAATATATATGGTTTATAGTTCCTGAGAGAAATGTAAATAATCAATTTTTAAGAAAAATATTCCTTGCGAGTATAAATAAAAAAATTATTGAAATTTCTTATGACCGAATTGATGCAAAAGAAAATATAAGCCTTATTCCCGTAGGTATCTATACATATCAAGGATTCTGGTATTTTGTTGCGTGTAATGAAAAAGATAAGAAATATAAGATATACAGGGTAGACAGGGTCTGTTCCCTCACATTCAGTAAAAATAAATACAACGAAAAATTGATGACTCTTAAAGAATGGTACGAACAGGGGTTAAATAATTCAGAAAAAGTAACAATAAAATTACAGGTTACCCCCTCTTCTTACAGAAAAATTACAAATTACTGGATATTAAAGGGAAAAATAGACAAAAGTAATAAAGAATGGTATCAAATAACATTCTGTACTTTAAATAGTCAAGTAGATTTTATTATAGATGAAATTCTAAAACTGGGAAATGAAGTGATAGTAAATTCACCATTGGAAGTAAAGGAGAAGATAATGAAAAAAATAAGAGATATGTATCAGCTTTATTTTAAGGGGAAAGGAGAACTTTAATGAGATATATTTTTGAAAAACCTCTAAAAGAAGCTATAATCATAAAAAGAAACAGCCAGTTTACCATAGATGTGGAAATTAATGGGGAAATAGTAAGGTGTCATTGTCCTACTACTGGAAGAATTGGAGATTTGGAATTAAGTGGAATTGCCTGTCTGATATCAGAA
>CAYYAV010000241.1:0-3250 GCA_964469865.1 uncultured Fusobacteriales bacterium
GGGGGCTGCACATATTGCTGCTACTTTCTTCATTATAGAAAATTCTTTGAGTTTTTCCAGTAGTGATTCTGAACTATAGTAATTATCTGTGCCCGGTCCACCTGGTAGAATTAATATTTCGTATTCATTAAAATCAATATCTTTCATCAATTTATCAGATATTACTGTTATTTTTCTTGAGCTTGTTATACTTCTGGAATCGGTAATAGATACTGTATCTACTTCAATGCCTGCTCTTCTTAATATATCTACAGGGGCCAGTGCTTCAATTTCTTCAAATCCATCAACTAAAAATAAAGCTGCTTTATTATTCATATTAATCATCTCCTAATTTTATATGATTAAAGGCTGCCGGCAAAGGCAACCTTCAATATCTGATTATATTAATTTTTCAATAACTTCTTCCGGTGTATTCTGCTGTAAAATTAAATCTCTATATTTCTGCGCTTCAATATAGTTACTATTTCTTATTATCTTCTTAACATGTAATGTTGAAGAAGCACTCATACTGAACGAGTCAAGACCCATTCCCAATAGCAGTTTTGTTGCTTTTTTATCTCCGGCAAATTCTCCGCACATACTTACACTTATATTTGCATCATGTGCCGCATCTATTACTTTCTGGATTGCTTCTAGAACTGCAGGGTTAAATGAATTGTACAATGTCGATACCATTTCATTTCCACGGTCAACGGCCAGGAAATACTGAGTCAGGTCATTTGTTCCAATTGAGAAGAAATCAACTTCTTTAGCAAATTTATATGCAATAATTGCAGTCGAAGGAGTTTCTATCATAATTCCTACTTTTATATTCCTGTCATATATTTTCCCTATTTCATCTAATTCTCTCTTACATTCTTCCAGTATGGCATTTGCTGACCTGATTTCATTTATGGAACTTATCATAGGATACATAATTTTTATCTGCCCATACTGAGAGGCTCTTAAAATAGCTCTTAACTGAGTCTTAAACATATCCTTGTTCTCCAGTGAGATTCTGATAGCTCTGTATCCCAAGAATGGATTCATTTCTTTTGGCAAATCCAGATATGGGAGCTCCTTATCTCCTCCTATATCCATTGTTCTTATTGTAACTGGTTTCCCCTGCATTTTTTCAGCAACTATCCTATATGCCTGATATTGCTCATCTTCAGTAGGAAAATGATCAGAATTCATAAACAGGAATTCTGTTCTATATAGTCCAATTCCTGTAGCACCTGATTCAATTACAGCATCTACATCATTAGGACTTCCTATATTCCCCCAGATATCTACTTTTCTTCCATCTTTAGTTATTGCTTCTTCCTTTATTAATTTTTTGAGCTCTTCCTTTTCTTTTTTCAATACTTCCCTTTTCACTTCGTATTCTGAAATCAGTTCGGCTGACGGATCCAGGAAAAGTTCTCCTGCCTCACCGTCCATTATCACAGTTTCTCCTTCTTTTGCCTCCGAAAGTATTCCTTTTACCCCAACAACAGCTGGTAATTCAAGTGATCTTGCCATTATTGCTGAATGGGCTGTTTTCCCTCCTACTTCAGTAATAAATCCGACACAGTTTTCCAGATCAAGCTGTGCAGTATCAGAAGGTGTCAAGTCATAAGTAACAACTATAGTTCCGGGTTCCAGGTTGCTCAGATCCTTAATCTTAACTCCAAGTAAATTTTTTAACCATCTTTTACCTATATCCTGAAGGTCTGCCGCTCTTTCCCTTAGATAAGGGTCATCAAGCTGTGAAATCATTGCACAGTATTCTTCAATTCCTTCACTTAATGCCTTTGCTGCAGGCATTCCGCCCTTAATCTTATCCTGTACTTCCATAATCAGATCTTCATCTTCTAGAAGCATGATATGTCCATCAAAAATCGCAGCTTTATCTTCCCCCATTTTTTCCTTAACTTTTTCTCTGATAGCAATAAGCTGTGTTTTGGACTTCTTTAATCCCTCATCTAATTTTGTAAATTCTGACTCTATTGTTGAATCTACTGCCTTTTCTTCAGGAATAATCATTTCTTCCTCTATAAAAAGTAACACTTTCCCTATAGAAACTCCTTCTGAAGCTCCAATTCCTGTTAATCTTCTCATATCGTTCTCCCTCTATAATTATATTATTTATACTACCTTATTATATTATAACATATAATTTTAATTTTTTTATAACTTTGTTTCTAATTTTTTAAAGAATTGATAATCTCATCTGTAAAAGTTTCTATAGTATTTATATCTTCAGCTTTTAATGTAGATTTTATATCCAGTATTTCTCCGATAATTTCCATTTTTTTAAAGTCATTTTCAAATTTCGCCTTCATATTTTTCATAGCTCCTGAAGCCCATGTATAATTTCCTATTATGGAAATTTTTCTGTTCTGGAAGTTAAGTTCTGCAAGATCATGAAGAAGAGTATCCATAGGAAGGTATAACGACATATTGTATGTCGGTGCAGCCACTATTAAATTACTATATTTCCATGCTTCTCCTACTATATAAGATGGATGAGTTTTTGAAACATCTATAATACGTATGTCCTTAACACCTTTCTGAGCAAGCTTTGAAGCTATGAAGTCAACTATATTTTCTGTATTTCCATACATTGATCCGAACACTATCAGAACTCCACTCTTTTCTGGAGTATATGTACTCCATTTATTATAAAGATCCATTAAGTAGTCTATATCTTCCTTAGTTCTCCAGATTACCCCATGTAAAGGAACAATCATTTTTATTTCTAGGGCTGATAATTTCTTTAATGCCCCTTGTACCTGTGGTCCAAATTTCCCTACAATGTTTGAATAATATCTCCTCATTTCTGCAAGATAATAAGTATCAAAATCAACTTCATCCTTAAATATATTTCCGTTTAATGTCCCAAAAGTACCAAAAGCATCTGATGAAAACAGTATCTTCTTTGTTTCTTCATAAGTTACTGTGACTTCTGGCCAATGAACCATAGGAGCAGCAAAAAATTTCAGTTTATGTTCCCCTAGATCCAGAACTTCTCCTTCTTTCATTTCCATATAATTATCCTGTGCTACCCGATTATAAAACTGCTCAAAATAGGAAAAAGTTTTCTTATTCCCTATAATCTTTAAATTCGGATATAGATTCAACAGAGTTTCTATATTACCGCAATGATCAGGTTCCATATGATTTACTACCAGATAATCAAGCTCTCTTCCGTTTAAAAGATGTTTTATATTTTCTACATAAAGATCTCTTATTGAAGCATCAACTGTAAGATCGGAAGAGCGTCGTG
>CAYYAV010000242.1:0-2512 GCA_964469865.1 uncultured Fusobacteriales bacterium
CAGGTATAGATCCCAATTCCTCATTGTTAATTGGCGAATATATTTTAATTTCCTTTTCTGATCCTTTCCATTCCCCATTTATTAGATTCTGATATTTCATCTATTCTATTTCCTCCTTTAAATAATTTATTACTTTGTATTTATTTTTTGTGTCTTTTTGATTATATATAACCTAATATATAAATTCCCATAGCATTTAACATTTTCCAATTTAAAGATTCTTACAATTCTTTTGTTAATTTATCATACTGAAGTAATTTCTCCAATATTTTTTCAACTTCATTTAATTTCAACATATTCGGTCCATCTGATTTAGCTATAGCCGGCTCAGGATGGACTTCTGCAAATATACCATCCACTCCTACTGATAATGCAGCTCTAGCTAGAGGATACACATAGGCCCTGTTTCCACCTGAAGTTTCACCCTGACCACCAGGAATCTGGACAGAATGTGTAGCATCAAATACCACAGGATATCCAAATTTTCTCATTTCAAGAAGACCTCGCATATCTACAACCAGATTATTATACCCGAATGAAACTCCCCTTTCACAAAGCATTATATTTTCATTCCCAATCTCCTCAAATTTTTTGATAACATTTTTCATATCCCAAGGAGCTAAGAACTGCCCCTTCTTTATATTAACCGCTTTGCCAGTTTCTCCAGCTGCTATTAGTAAGTCTGTCTGTCTTGAAAGAAAAGCAGGGATCTGCAATAAGTCTATTACTTCTGCTGCCTGTCTACAATGCCATGGTTCATGGACATCGGTAGCTACTGCTACTCCATATTTTTCTTTTACTCTTGATAATATTTCCAGACCTTTCTCTATTCCTGGGCCTCTAAATGACATTATAGAAGATCTGTTTGCCTTATCAAAAGAAGCTTTGAATATATACTGTATCCCTAACTTATCTGTTATCTCCTTCATCTTTCCAGCAACTTCTGTTACCAGATCTTCAGATTCGATGACGCAAGGGCCGGCTATCAGGAATATTTTTCCATTGCCAACCGTAATATTGTCAGTAATTTTTATTTCTCTCACCCTATCTATCAGCATATTCTATTTTAAATTCCTTTCTTATAGATATTTTTTATATTTTAGACAATAATTTTTTAGTTAATACATTCATTTTATCATAATATCAGATTAAAAAAAAGATTTATTTCTATTTATTTATACGATATATTTAAGATTATTTTTTTTTTATGCTTTTGAAAATATATTTGCATTTATTTATTATTTTATAGTATAGTGTATATATGGAATATATGAAAAATTAATTTTTTTCTTAAAATTTTAATAAAACTTGAGAGGAGATATTTATGTCAATTGAAACACTAAACCCTTTTGAAATTGCTCAAAAGCAGATTAAATCAGCATGTGATAAACTAAATACTGATCCTGCCGTATATGAAATCTTAAAAAATCCTATGAGAGTACTGGAAGTTTCCTTCCCTGTAAAATTAGATGATGGATCCATAAAAACATTTACAGGATACAGATCTCAGCACAACAATGCTGTCGGACCTTTTAAAGGTGGAATAAGATTTCATCAGGATGTTACTAGAGATGAAGTTAAAGCATTATCCACTTGGATGACATTTAAATGTTCAGTGGCTGGAATTCCTTATGGAGGGGGTAAAGGGGGAATTACTTTGAATCCTAGGGAATATTCTACTTCTGAATTGGAAAGAATTTCGAGAGCTTATGCTAAAGCTATTTCACCATTGATAGGAGAGAAAGTAGATATTCCTGCTCCAGATGTTAACACTAATGGACAAATTATGTCATGGATGGTTGATACTTATGAAGGAATAGCAGGAAAGTCTACACCGGGAGTATTTACAGGGAAACCTCTTGATTTTGGAGGATCCCTTGCCAGGACAGAAGCAACAGGATATGGAGTTCATCTAACAGCAAAAAAATCTCTAAAAAAATTAGGAAAAGAAATAGAAGGAGCTACTTACGCTATTCAGGGCTTTGGAAATGTCGGATATTATACAGCTTACTATGCTCATCAGGATGGGGCAAAAGTCCTTGCAATTTCAAATTCTAAAACTATTATTTATAATGAAAATGGAATAGATATGGAAGCTGTAATCAAAGAAGTTGAATCTAATGGAAGAGTGGCTAACAATGGTTATGGAAGAGAAATATCAAATAGTGAATTATTAGAATTAGATGTCGATGTATTGGCTCCGTGTGCACTTGAAAATCAGATTACTTCTGAAAATGCTGACAAAATTAAAGCAAAAGTTATTACAGAAGGAGCTAACGGTCCAACTACTCCTGAAGCTGATGAAATTTTATACAAGAAAGGAATAATCGTTATTCCTGACATACTCGCAAATGCCGGTGGAGTTGTCGTTTCCTATTTTGAATGGGTACAAAACTTACAGGGATATTACTGGTCGTTCGATGAAGTCCAGCAAAAAGAGGATGATCTCCTCTCTAAAGCTTTTGAGGATATATGGAATTTATCTAAGGAATTCAATGAGATCGGAAGAGCG
>CAYYAV010000242.1:2522-3243 GCA_964469865.1 uncultured Fusobacteriales bacterium
GGACCGCTTCTTACATGATGAGTATTAGAAGGATTGAAAAAGCTATGAAGTTAAGAGGCTGGTATTAATTATTCATTTAATCTGAAATAATTGTAGAAAGAATAATTTCGACTATCATTAAAAATAATTTAATAAAAAATTATAGTATTTTCTGTTTCATATGGAAAGTAAATTCATTTAAAAGTCTGAGCCGTTTTAAAATTATATCAGATTTTTAAGTATTTTAATTCATATGAAACTTTTTTATTATATACACTTTTCTTATTATATTTATTATGATAAAATAAATATATAAATTAAAAAAGGAGAAAAATATGAATAAAAATATGTTTATTGTTATTTTAAATTATTTAAAACCTTTGGGAGAGGTTAATGAAAAAAGAGAAGAGCACCTTCGTTTTATAAGTAATCATATAGTCACAGGGAAATTTCTGACTGCAGGCCGTCAAAATCCTGCTTTAGGAGGAGTGATAATCGCTCACAATATCACTAGAGAAGAATTAAAAGATATCCTTGTAACTGATCCTTATTATACAAATAAGCTAGCAGAACATACGATTATAGAATTCATTCCTGGTATGTATGCAGAGGGAATAGAAGAAATTCTTAAAAAATTAATTTGATTATATTAAAAAATACTTTTATAAATCTTCAAAAAATTTTAATGGAGAGTGTCCAGAATTTTGTGTAAACTCAAAATATAATATATGGTACAGGATGG
>CAYYAV010000243.1:0-3227 GCA_964469865.1 uncultured Fusobacteriales bacterium
CTGTTATTTTAAGGCCTGTATCTTCAATTTGTATTTCTTTATTTACAGTATAAAACTTTTCTATATATTTCACATCAGTTACCTTCAATGCAGTTATAATTTTCCCTATTTTCAAGTTCCTCTTTTTCTTTCCTGCTGAATTTTATATCTGCCAGAGTATATTTCTGGAGTCCTCTTCCATTTATATTTACAAATATAAGATCACTAGGCATATTCATGCTTATTACATTTCCTTCCCCTTCAGGTGTCGTAACTTTCTGCCCTATGGCAGGATAATTATCCCTTACTTCCAGATACTGTTCATTTTCAAATCCCACACAGCATTTTAATCTTCCGCAGACTCCTGACATTTTTGACGGGGCCACTGAAATCCCTTGATCTCTTGCCATTTTTATAGAAACTGAATCAAACTTATTCATAAAAGATTTACAACATAGAGTTTTTCCACACATTCCACAATCTCCAACTGCTTTTGCATAATCCCTGACTCCTATCTGCCTCAGCTCTATCCTTACCTTAAAAATTGCAGCAAGATCCTTTACTAGGAGCCTAAAATCAACCCTGTCTTCAGAAGCAAAATAGAATATCAGCTTCTTCCTGTCAAATGTATATTCTGTGGCCACTAATTTCAGGTTAAGTTCATATTTCTGAATTTTATTTTTAAATATGAATCCCGCTTTGACAGCATCTTCCTTTAATTCATTATTTTTTTCAATATCTTTATTTGTAGCAACTCTTATTATTTTTTTCAGTGGTTCTTCTGATTCATTTATATAGTCGGATTTGATTGCTATAACTTTTCCTACAGCCAGACCCATCTGAGTTTCAACAATTACCCTTTCATTTATTTTAACTGAAAAATTAGGATTATTCTTGAAGAAATGACGTTTCTGAAATGTATCAAAATAAACATCTACTGCCTCATCACCACTACCAGTAAATTTCTTTTCCGTATTTTCCAAACGCACTTAAGATTCTCCCTTCATCGTTTTGTTTTATCTGATAAAACTCCACTCTCTTTTTAAATGTCTTATTTACTTCTTTTACAAGTTCCCTGAAATCTAATCGGCTTTCTGCTGTAAAATAGAAAATCAGCTTACTTTCGTCAAATGTGTATTCTCCGATAACCAAGTTCATCTCAGGCAAGATTTCCCTCACAATCTTCTTACACTTAAAGTAGGCTTCATCTGCCTTGACATCAAGTTCTTTCAGTTTTTCAACTTCAGTATGCGTAAGCTTTCTTTTCACTTCTCTTATTTTCATTTCTTCATTTTCATCATTTCCTGTATCATATTTTTCTGTTGTTCCTATTACTATGCCTATCTGTTCTCCTCTTATCGTATCCACTATGACATGTTCTCCTTTAACATATTTTTGGGAGCCGTTAATCAGGAACGGATAAACTTTTTTTGTCTTTCTGAATTTTATATTTAATATTTTCATTTCTCCACCTTTTACTTTACTGATAATTATAATATCCCTTCTTCCAAAAAACTGAAATGCCCTTTTCCACTTATTATAAGGTGATCAAGAAGCTTCATATCCAGGCTGTCCAATACTTCCTTTATTTTAGAAGTTATCTGAATATCAGACTGAGAAGGTTTTAATGACCCTGAAGGATGGTTGTGTACTATGATTATTGATTTTGCCTTATAATCTAGTATCTTCTTTACCAGTTCCCTTATATATACTGTACTTCTGTCTATTGTCCCTTTAAACAGTTCTTCTTCTTTCAGGAGTTCATTTTGAGTATTCAGGAATAAAACCTTGAATACTTCTATTTCCCTGTTTGCAAGAGAATGCTGCAGATAATTCAGTAGCTGGATATTGCTCGAAATAACCGTTGTTGCCTTATCTATCTTCCTATACAGCAGATTTTCAAGTATAGAAAAAAGAACTTTAAAATAGACTGCTACCCGTTCACTTATATAATTATTTTTTTGAAGTTCTTCACTGTCCTGACTTAACAATGTATACAGATTACCATATTTTTCAAGCAGTTCTTTTGCTATCTGTTTACAGTCTTTCTGCACAATGACATATGTCAGCAGTAATTCCAGAACTTCATAATCATGAAATCCCGAAATTCCAGATATTAAGAACCTCTTCCTCAATCTTTCCCTATGACCCTGATTTCTATTCATATTACCCCAACCCTTTATCCTTTATAGCTATTCCTCTTCATAAATATCCCGCAGATATCCTGAAGATCCTCTATCTCTTATAGAAGATTAAATCTTTAAAACCATATTCCTTTATATTATTTTTTAGAAAATATATTCTTTAAATCTATTCTATCTTTAAAACCGCTTCATATATTCCGATACTAGTATACAATAAATTTATTAAGAAATCAAGAAGGATGCAACATTGAGCTTAGGCTCTATTTCCCTTCATAATCCTTCATTATTCTCCAATTATATTTTTTAAGTCTCCAGAATGTCTCTAAAATATTTTTAGATTCCGTCTGTTACTCTAAAAATATGTTCCTTTAAAATAAAATGGCGCACCTGTGAGGAATCGAACCCCAAGCCTTCTGATCCGAAGTCAGACGCTCTATCCAGTTGAGCTACAGATGCATAATTTCCATTTTTTTATTATATTTTACCATATTTATTGAAAAAATGAAATATTTTAATTTCCCAGTTTCTTTTTAGTAACTATAAAACAGAAAAGTACCTACTTTACAATTTACATTTTACATTGTATGATATAGGAAATTAAGGAGGAATATTTATGACTCATGAAGAAAGATTGGATTTCCTGTTAACAGAACTTCTTATAGAATTATATCCTGATAAAAAAGTTTTACTTTCTGATAGCATTACAAAGAAAAAAGAGCTTCTTCGAGGACTTATGAATATAAGAATGCCCCTTAAATCCCTAAGTGAGGATTTCTTTAAAATTCAGGATGAATACCTAAAAAAAGAAAACTATGACAGAGGAATAACAGATATAGAAAAGCTGTCCCCTATATGTGATGGTATCTATCTTTGGAAAGGGGATATAACTACACTTAATGCAGATGCTATTGTAAATGCTGCAAATTCTAAAATGCTGGGTTGCTTTGTTCCAGGACATCATTGTATAGACAATGCTATTCATTCTTTTGCCGGCATACAGCTTAGGACATACTGCAATGAAATAATGGAAAAACAGGGATACGATGAACCTGTAGGAAGGTCAAAGATCACTCCTGCCTATAATCTTCCATGCAGATATATTAT
>CAYYAV010000244.1:0-3212 GCA_964469865.1 uncultured Fusobacteriales bacterium
TGTAATCCCTGTCTTTTTGGAAAGAAACAGGTCTATCCTTTCCCCTTACTCATTTTCATCGACGGTTATTAGAATTTCAGAAATATCATTTTCATTATATCTTATCTCTTCTTCAATATTTTTCTGAAATCCGGTTCCAGTATTGTAAACATATTCTTCAATTTTATTATATTTTCCCATTTTCCCTCTTCTCAATCTAGCTTTCATCATCATATTTCTGGAAAATCTTCATTTCTTCAGAATAGTATTTATTATGATGGTTTCTTATCAAGACTGCTAGTTCCATATTATCATCTTTTAATTTTTCATATCCTTTCTCCGCATGATTTCCCAGTCCTGTCTTAATGCCCAGTTTATGCAGCACTCTTACTATAATCCCTATTTTTTCTTTTCCACAGTCATGCAAAAGAGCCATTTTCAGGTATATTTCCTTTTCCTTTAAAGAAGTTTCCTTTATTTTCCTGTATACTTCTAAAGAATGATATCTGTCATACTTTCCCATCTCCAGGAAATACGTCTTCTCTTTAGATGACAAAAGTTCAAGGGCTTCTTTTTGGACAGATTCATCAATAATCGGAAAAAAATATTCCTTTCCTTTTCTTATAAGATACATGAGGTTCTCCTTACATTATAAAATTCCGTTTTCCTCTTTTACAACTATATTTCCATATATTCTTTTCATCTGTCTAATATTCTTTCCTTTTTTACCTATAATTTCACTCTTATTTTTACTATCTACATAAAAGATATAGAAATACCTGTTTTTTTCAATTCTACTTACTTTTTCTATTTTCATATCTGTTACTTCTCCAAAAATCAGATCTTTCAGGCTTCCTGAAATCTCTACCTTATCAAGGGTAAGATATTTCCCTTCAAGAGGAGTCATTTTGTTATTCAATATAAAATTACTCATTATTCTCACTTGCTGTGGAAGAAATCCGTCTCCTTCAAAGCAGAGTTTTCCTTCTTCATACTTTATCCTTATATCCCTTATGTGGTTTTTCAGTTTTTCACCTTTTTTAGAAGTAAATTTTTTAAAATCTGTTTTTCCTGAAAGTTCATTACACAGCTTTCTTATCTTTCCTGTATCATTTTTTATAAGATTTTCAGGATATTTGTAACTATAGAATCTCTTTTCTACCATATCCGGAAATTCTAGAAAAGGCATCGTCTTCTTTATATCTATTATTTCAAGTCCTTCATCTTTTCCTTTATTCAGTTCTGCTTTTATATTATAAGGAATTATATTATTTTTAGAATTTATATACAGTATATTTTCTTCTGCATTTACATGCCTGTCTGTCCTTCCTGCCTGTTGTATTCCTTTATATATCCCTATTCCGCTATTTTCAAGTATTTTTCTGAATTCTGATTTTACACTCTTTTTACCCGGATTTTCATCAAAAGAATCAAAACAGCTTCCTCTATACTTCACAAGGAACATATATCCATAATAATCTGTATTTTCAAAATTTCTTATCAGTTTTTCAGATAAATTATCTTCTTTTTCTTCTTTAATTTTACTTTTTTCAAATCTTCTGTCTATATAATTCATCTCATCAGCTCTCCGGCAATATTCTTTTTAAGGGGTTTCTCTATAAGCTCCATATTTCCTTTATCTTAATATTCCCAATTATATATTACTTTTTATTTAATCATTTCAATAATTTCCCATACATTGGATACTTTTCTCTTTTCCTCTATCCCTTTTTCATTTTTTGCAGCACCGAATCCCCATTTGCAATATGCAATATCAACACCTGCCCTTGCTGCCGTTTCTATATCAACATCCATATCTCCAACAAATAATACCTTATTCTTAGGTATTCGGTATTTACCTGAAATCAGATTAATTCCATAAGGATCCGGTTTTCTGGGATATTTTTCATCATCTGCTCCTATTATCTCTACAAAATCCCATCTGGAAAGATTTTCCCTTACTGTCTTGATAGCCATATCATGATCTTTATTTGTGACTATTCCCTTCTTAATTTCATTTTTTTCAAGGAAATTTAGAAGCTTATCTATATCTTTATAGAGCTTTACATTATAGTTGAAATATATTTTATAATATTTTCTGATAATTTCCAGCATTTTTTCAGAATTAATTTTATTTTTATCATATTTTTCTACTTCAAAAATCCTCTCAACTATTCCCTGTACACCGTAACCTATGTATTTCCGGCTTTCTTCCTTTGAATAAGTTTTAAGTCCCATTTCTTCCATTGTTGCATTTATTATCTTGGAAATGGCTCCCAGAGTGTCTGTCAATGTCCCATCCAAATCAAATAGTACTAAGTCATATTTCATCTCTTCTCCTATAATTCTAAAAATTCATTTCATTTTAGCACCCTATGCTTCCGGTTCTATTATATGCCCTTCTTCATCTACAGGATTACCATCTTCGTCAACTTTTACAATTTTTATACTTTCAAGATGCCCTCTTATGCTTTCTCTGAATTTTTCCATATACATTTTCCTGTATTTTTCTCTTTGCATATTTTCTTCTTCTGTCAGTTCCCTCTCTTTCGCCAATCTGGAAAATTCATTTATTTTCTTTATTATGTTCTCCATATTTTATTCCACCTTTTCATTTTCCTAACTGTTATTTAAATATTATTACCATAAATAATACTTGAATTATTTTTGTTTTTATTGTATCATATATTCTATGTTAATACAACTTTTCAAACAATAAACATCTAAGGAGGTAATATCATGTTCTGTACGCTCATATGCTGCATGGATGGAAGATTTATCCATATAATAAATGAATATATAAGATCCAACTATAGGTATGAATATGTTGATACCATCACTGATGCGGGACCTGTAAGTAAAATTGTATACGATGAGTATTTAAGAGACGTGGAAGATAAGATCGTTCTTATTTCCATTAACAAGCATAAATCAGATCATGTCTTCATTGCGGGACACAGTGACTGTGCGGGATGTCCTATCGATGATGAAACACAGAAAGGCTATATAAAAAAAGCTGCAGATATGATACACCACAATCTCCCCGGTATTGCGGTTACAGGATTATTTGTAATAGAATCCGGTGAAATTGAAATTCTGATAGATTATGTATAATATAAAAAACTATTTTTATTCTTTCCCTGTATTTCTGTTTTTTTAAGTTTTCATAAAACTTATTCAGTACAGATTTGCACTGTATTTCATATTTTTATTAGTTTTTATAAAATTAGTTT
>CAYYAV010000245.1:0-3186 GCA_964469865.1 uncultured Fusobacteriales bacterium
CAATAATGTGTATAAAATAGCCCCCCATAATTGCATACTATCACCCCCAAATTAGAAGCTCATCTTGACATCCTCTTTTTTAGTTCCTTCTGCCATAAAAAATTCAAACTTTAATTGATTTTGTGATTTTGCAACTATGCTAGAAGGAAATACATCTACTGCTGTATTAAAAGCAGTTACATTACTGTTATATAATCTTCTAGCTGCCTGCAAGTGCTCCTCTGCATCTCTTACTCCAGCTTGTAATTCACAGAAAACCTCAGCCGAACGAAGCTGAGGATATTGCTCTGCTACAGCAAATATCTTTGCTCCAAGAGAATCAATTTGAGCATTTTTTTCATTGATTTCTTCTACAGTCATTCCTTTACGAAGTTTGATAACCTGAGTAAAAAGTTCTTCTTCATGAGTGATATATGCCTTTGCAACATCTAATAGCTTTGTAAGCATATCGTAGCGTTTAGTGAGCGCTACCTCTATACCACTTAATGCTTCACTGATTTTTATAGATTTTCGTTTAAAACCATTACTAGTAGAAATCCACCAGATGATTGGTATAAAAACTAAAATTACAATCAAAACAACCATAATCATTGTCATATTTTCCATATTCCACTCCTCCTCATATTGCACCCACTGTAGTATATCAACAGAGCTTCAGCTTTATGGCTCATCAATTATAAAAAAATAAGATGCATCATCAGTCACAAGCTCATCATTGCCATTTATACTGAACTCAGCAAATATTTCTCCGTCTTGATATGCGTATGCCACTAATTTTCCCGTAGCTCCATCCCATGCTAGATTTCCATTGTCTACCGATACATGCCCCATCCCATCTGGCTCAAACCATTTCCATTCTCCATTTTCGAAAGAATAATAATCGCTTTCCTTGTCTGCATTTTGATACCAATTTCCATCAAAAGCAGCAAACCCATCCACAGAGCTTTCTGCCCTATAGAAATTGTCACGAAAATTCAAAATCTCTCCATTGTCGCTAGAATATTCAACTGGATAAATTTTATTGCTCATATCATCAGAAAATTCAAAAGTTTCATAGTCTTCATTGTAAGCTATAGTTCCCTGAGCAGCCGTAGTCCATATGCCATCTTCGAGTATTTGACTCGTCCAAGTAGCATCTTCAAATACTTCCAAGCGTTCATCCTGTAAATTGCCATTTTTTTGCCATACTCCTGAAGCCTCACTAGTAAAATCCTCTACACTTTTCCCACTGCATCCTGATAAAGTCACTACTGCCATAAGACACATTCCCATCACAATTGCAAATTTCGAAATTTTGTTCATTTCAATTCTCCTTTCTTCATGCAAATCTCTAAAAAATCAAATTTAAACAATATTTTTAGAACTTAGCCTATTTAAGTATTTAATGATTTACCAATAGTTCCTTTGCAACAACTACATAATCTTCATCTCTTTTGCTTGTTCTATGCAGATAAATGTGATATCCCTTTTCTTCCCATTTATCCAGTGATTCCATTGCAGTACCTCTACTTACTTTAATACTTCTTTGCACATTCACATACTCTGGTAGCGAAAGCTTTTCAGTCTTTATCATTTGTACTACTGAAAAATGCTTACCTACAACATCTTGAGTAATTGGCCAGTATACACAGCCCTTATAGTCTGCTGAAAACGACTGTCCATTTATATTTCGTAGCAACAATCTCACATAACCATCCCCTAGTTCAATTCCTAATAAATCTGCCGGTCCATAGCAATATCCCCCGAAAAAATCCGAAACAGCGATTTGCTTCATCGCTTCACCTCCATGACCAGAGCACATATTTCTCCTACTTGCTTGTTATACTTTTATCGTACCAACTTTTTCTTTGATTCGATATGCACTTAAAGTGCATACTTCCTACGCAAAAAAAAGCGATGCCATTTGGCACCACTTTCCCTTATCTCAGATAGAGCTTTATTTCTTTTCTATTTTTTATATCTAGCTTTTCTAACACTCTTGATACTAGCTTTTTAACAGTATCAAGGGCATAATGCATATCTTCTGCAATTTCTTCGTTGCTATAAGAACGAGCCAAAAGCTTTGCAACTTTGTACTCACTTTCAGTTAGAGGAAAAGGCAAGGCTCTTAATTTATCATAATCCAATCTGTCCCTAGTATTAAGCCTTGCCTTGAGCCTAGCTAGCAATACCTGAGGACTAAATGGTTTTGTGATGTAGTCTGCTGCCCCAATATCTAATCCTTTTATCTCTGAATCTATACCACAGACACTAGTTAGAAAAATTACAGGTGGCATCCACCCTTCTAATTTCTGTATCGCTTTTAGTGTTTGAAAGCCATCCATATTTGGCATCAAAATATCTAGTAAAATAAGATCTGCTTCATGCCCACTTTTAAGATATTTGATAGCTTGCTCTCCTGAATTAGCAAGGCTAACAATATAATTCTCAGACAGAATCTGTTCTGCTTGCTCCAATAAGGTCAAATCGTCATCCACAACTAGAATATGATCTTTATAAATCATTTTGGCCTTCCTCCTAACAAGATCAAATAGCTTTCAAATAGCTCTTGAGCTTCCTCAAAAGAAAATGCAGATATAGCATTTTTTACATCTTGTAAAATAGGCTTCCCATCCTCATTGATTTCTTCTTTTAAAACTACCTCTATACATTCTAATGCTGGTTTGCGATGTAGACCTCCTAAAAGCTTTGGTAATTTATGAAAGCATTCTTCAATATTGGGAGCTTGATTATCATTATGCTCCTGTGAAATTAATTCTGATAGGGTTTCTTGTACACATTTCATTGCTTCTATTGCTTTTCCCCATAAAAAAATAAGATGTGGCATTAGACTCCTTGCTTGAGCATAATCTCCAGCCATAAATAAAAGTTCTATCCTTTCAGCTACTTCATAAAGCTTTTCTACACCCATGTTTTTTGCTTTACCTTTGAGAGAATGAATACAATATGTCAATTCTTCAGAATTATTTTCATTAAAATGCTTTTCTACCTTTTCTTTCTCGATTGGATAGTTTCTCAAGAACAAATCTAAGGTCTTCTGATACTGCATGATATCCCCAGCAAAATATTCAAGTGCGCTGTCCAAATCTAATCCATAAGCTATAAGACGACTACCTAAGGTATTTTTTATCATTTCAAGAATTGGATCTTCTTCATGTTTAAGTAAGATTTCTGTCACTAGTTTTT
>CAYYAV010000246.1:0-3167 GCA_964469865.1 uncultured Fusobacteriales bacterium
TTACCATATTTGTTATTATAAAACTCACTGTTTTTCTTTTCTATTTTACAGCAACTACATATTTTTGTATCCATTTTAATTTTTTTACAAAAATAATAATTATTTTATAATTATCCAAATATATTAATATTTTAATTAATAATTATAGAAATCCCGCTTTCTTGGAGGAGTTATTGTCTGTTCTAGACTCACCTCTAGTCGTTGAACCTTTCTAGGTTATCCCTAACCCAGCTTGGCTGCTGATTGCCTTATCTTTGTGACTTAGGTTCCCAGCAATTAACGGAATTCATTTACTATATCACTATAGTAACGCCCATACATTTAGGATAGTTGTAGGAAGTTCTCTCAATAGTACCTTTGTATTTAAAATATTTTTTTACCATTGGCTTTAAAACCTGTAAAAAATATGTTGACTCTTCGTCCTTTTCTTTTTTATAATCCTTCCAAAAATCTTTTTGTTTTATTTTCTCCTCTATTTTTATAAACTCATTCATAAAATCAAAAAAGAATTTTCTTTTTGTTATGTTGTTAAAGGTTATGTAGCCATTTTCTTTTGACTCTGAGGATACTTTTTTAAAATAATCAAACATTTCTGGGAAAGCCTCAGTATATCCTTTATATACTTCATTTCCTTCTTCCTCTGAAATACCTAAATTTGTTGATATTGTATACCCAATACCTCCAAATTGTATTGCAACGTGTTATTCCCTACTTTCATAGGGCACAGACTATATCATCACCTTTAAAGGTGTCGGACGCTTTTTCATATTAGTTTATGTATTATCCTAATACTACTTCCTGTTATTAAGAACTATCGCTAATTCTCAGGTAGTCGTTGAACCTTCCGTCTCTGACGGCTTGGCTGCTGATTGCCCTCGACTATACGTTAGGGTTTCCAGCAATTCATCCGATTTTCACTATAGAATTTCTTCTATATGGGGCTTACTAACACTTTTAAAATAAAGACCTTTATATAACTTTCCTGATTTACAAGCTTTACAAACTTTTTCTAAGACTAATTTTTTACCGTGTCTACTATTTATAGGTAAATTATTACTTTCAGTACAAGACCATTCTTGTAAGTCTGATAATGAATTTGATATATAAAGTAGATTGTATTCTACATCATATACATGTATCTCGTTTGCTATAGCTCTTTGATATAATTTTGAATTTTCCCAAGCAATCTCTAAAGCCTTACTCCTTGTTTTAGGAACCTTCATTTTATCCTTTTCAGATTCCGCATATGTTTTATTTTTATTCCAAGGGGTATTTCCTTTTTTAAAACATCCTAGAGTTGGTAATAATTCTTTATTGTTATATTTTTCTTTTAAAGTTTTAGATATTTTATTTTTAACATTCGGTAAATTAGAGGGACTATTAATTGGAGTAGGATTTATATTGTAACCATTCTCACAAGCCTGATAATAATTTATATAAAAAGTTTCTTTTTCTATAATATCAGTTGAAACTATTTCAACTATACCAAACTCTAATATCTCTTTACCATATTTATTATAAATGTTTTGTAGTATAATATTATGATGTTTATTATTTTTTAATTTACTACAATGTTGATAATATCTATTTTTAAAACATTTTGTACTTCCAATATATATTTTACCATTATTTAAATTTTTAATATAATATATACCACCATTACAAAAATCTTCTTTATTTTTTATACTGTTTATCATGTAACAAATATAAACAATTTGTTTTAAATAAACAAAAGTATTAATTTTTATATTAACCCAGCTGCTTTTGCTTTTTGTCTAAGGTCAGGTCTCTTCTTTTTTATCTCGTCTAAAGTCATTCCACTTAATTCAGATGGAAAACATAGCGCGGCAACATATGAGTGCATATCACCTAGGTTTTTATCATAAAAAGCTAGTAGGTTTTTATCCATACATTTGTTTGCAAATATTACAGCTTCTTGCCCAGTGTAATCGGCACAAATTAGTTTTGTACCTTTTGCCGCAATAAAACAATCTCTGTGTACGTGGTCGGATGGTACTTGTTGTAAATTAGGTTTATTCTGTTTTTTATTTCCAGAAGACATTCTACCTGTATTCAATATTTGTTGGTATACAGTATGTATTCTACCTGTATTATCATTTACATTCTTTAAGTAGTCTTTTCCAAATGATGTTATTCTTTTATTAATTGTTATATATTCAGAATAAGTTTTTACAAGTGGAATTTCTTTATTTTTCTGTAATATTATTTTTCCAACGCTGTCTTTTACTTCACCGTCTCCCTCTATAGTAACATCAATACCTATTTTTTTAAATACTTCTTGCACCTGTTGTGGAGATCTCCAATTTACAGTACATACGAGTGTGCCTGGTGGGTCAAATAAACTACCATATTGAACATATTTTTTTAACCTTTCGTCGGCTATTAATAATTCAGATAATTCTTTTTCTTTTTTTAACCATTCTTTTTCTTCATTCTCACATTTTTCTAACCACTTTTCTTTATCAAATCCTATTCCACAAAATTCAGTATATGCTAGTACTTTTACAAATTCGTTATCTAATTTAAGAGTGTTTTCTAAGTTATACTCTTTTATTTTTACCATTTGTTGTTCTTTTATAATACTTAAGTACTTTACATCGTCTAGACCATAGTCTATTACGGCTTCGGTTAAACCAACTCGTACAATAGTGTCTCTAACCTCTTTAGACATTGCTTTTTTTGCGTATTTCAATACCAAATCATCTAATCCTCTGCCGCTAAACGTGGCACCATTGGTAATTATTATCTCCGCAAGATAAGTATCATATATTTTTGAAACTATTATACCTTTTTTATATAAAAATTGTAAGTCGAACTTCGCGTTTTGAAATAAAAATAATTTATTACTGTCCTCCATAATAGGTTTGATGTGTTCAACTAATGCATCGTCCCATTCAATTAAATATTGATTGGTTTTATTGCCAAATTGTATACATAGTATGTCTTTACTATGAGGATCAAATCCCCAAGTTTCTGTATCACATTCTATTTCTTCAGTTTTTTTAATAAAATCCATTACTTCTTCTAATGAAGTAGTTTCTATAGATTGATTTATTTGATTTCTTTTAAATACCCTCATTAATATTTTATTACTCTAAGTTTTAATTTATATTTTTTAGCAAGATCGATCATGTTTTTTGTACCAG
>CAYYAV010000247.1:0-920 GCA_964469865.1 uncultured Fusobacteriales bacterium
TCAGTTGGTAAAGTACTTATAAGTACTTCCCTTTCTGTAGATCAGGAAGATGTAGAAACTTATAAGAAACTTAGGGATTTAGGAGTAAAATTTGATGTACGTAAAGTTGTAGCGGATAAACCTGCAGACTTGTTCAAATTGATTTCAGCAAAAGCTAATGAAGGCTTAAAACTTTAAATTAGGAGGTTATTATGGATTTTAATATTATTGCAATTATACTTATTTTAATTGTTGCATTTTTAGCCGGCATGGAAGGTATCCTTGATCAGTTTCAATTTCATCAGCCTATTATTGCATGTTCATTAATAGGATTGGCTACCGGACATTTACCGGAATGTGTTATGTTAGGTGGAGCATTACAGCTTATAGCTCTTGGATGGGCGAATATAGGTGCCGCAGTTGCTCCTGATGCTGCTCTTGCTTCTGTAGCTTCAGCAATTATCTTTGTCAAGGCGGCACAATTTGATATTGAAGGACGTAATGTAGCTATAGCAGCTGCTATTACTCTTGCCACAGTTGGACTGGTGCTGACAATGGCAGTCCGTACATTATCAGTTGTCATAGTTCACCAGGCAGATCGTGCTGCTGAAAACGGAAACTTTAAAGGTGTGGAATTCTGGCACATGGTAGCACTTGCATGTCAGGGATTACGTGTAGCTATTCCAGCAGGGCTTCTGTTATTTATTCCTTCTGAAGTAATACAGTCTGCTTTAGGTTCCCTGCCTCAATGGTTTACTACTGGAATGACTATTGGTGGAGGATTTGTAGTAGCAGTAGGATATGCAATGGTAATAAATCTTATGGCAACAAAAGAAGTGTGGCCATTCTTCTTCCTCGGTTTTGCATTGGCACCATTAAGCCAGCTGACATTAATTGCTACTGGAATTATTGGTGTATGTATAGCTATTATATACCTGAAC
>CAYYAV010000247.1:930-3165 GCA_964469865.1 uncultured Fusobacteriales bacterium
CCTTTCAAAAAATAAAGGCGGCGGTGATAGTGGAGCATCTTCTTCAGGAGATCCGCTAGGTGATATATTAAATGATTATTAATTAAAAGGAGGAATTTGAAATGGCAGAAAATAAAATAAAACTATCAAAAGCAGACCGTCGTAGCGTTATGTTACGTTCACAGTTTCTTCAGGGTTCATGGAATTATGAACGTATGCAGAATGGAGGATGGGCTTATTCATTAATACCAGCACTTAAAAAACTATATCCAGATAAAAATGATGCTTCAGCAGCATTAAAGCGTCATCTGGAGTTTTTCAATACACATCCATATATTGCAGCTCCTATTTTGGGAGTTACTTTAGCTCTGGAAGAGGAAAAGGCTAATGGAACACAGATTGAAGATTCAGCAATTCAAGGAGTAAAGATAGGGATGATGGGACCATTGGCAGGTATAGGAGATCCGGTTTTCTGGTTCACAGTACGTCCTATTCTAGGAGCTATTGCTGCTTCCCTTGCAGCAAGCGGATCTATAATAGCTCCACTATTCTTTTTTATAGTATGGAATATAATCCGTATAGGGTTCTTATGGTATACTCAGGAATTTGGGTATCAGAAAGGTACAGAAATTACTCAGGACCTATCCGGCGGATTACTGCAGACTATAACTAAGGGAGCATCAATATTAGGAATGTTTGTAATGGGAATACTCGTTCAGCGTTGGACATCTATTAATTTTCCTATGATAGTATCCAAAGTTCCATTATCTGAAGGTGCTTTTGTCAAGTTTCCTGAAGGACAGGTAAATGGGGCAGAATTACAGAAAATTCTGGGAGAACTTGCCAGCGGTGTTTCACTGACACCTGAAAAGGTAACAACTTTACAGGATAACTTAAATCAACTTATACCTGGATTTGCAGCATTATTACTTACATTCCTCTGCATGTGGCTACTTAAAAAGAAAGTTAATCCTATTGCAATAATATTTGGATTATTTGCTGTAGGTATTATAGGACATGTAGTAGGAATATTCTAAAAATTTATTATATTTTAATTGATAATAGTTCAATTATAAGGACAGACTGTCTAGAATAGCAGATATTACGGAATCCAGAAAATAATCTGACTATCCTTGGACAGTCTTTTTTCGTATATTAAAATAAAAATTTTAAGTATTAAATAAAAAATAGGATGAAATAACTCTTATATATATGGTATAATCTGTTAAGATACATTAATCTGATTATAATGATAGACAAGTAATGGAAGAGAGGTTATAAATTGGCTATTTCAATGAATACAGAAGTGCTATTCTCTACAAAGGCAAATTTTTTAAGTGGGGGATTCAGTAATAAAAATGGAAACATCCTTATAGGAGATAAATCATTCGAATTTTATAATGCAAGAAACCCTGAGGATTATATCCAGATTCCTTGGGAAGAAATAAAAAGGGTGCGTGCTCAGATATTTTTTAAAGACAGATATATACGTGGATTTTTTATTGATACCAGAAAATCAGGATCATTTAATTTTGTTGTGAAAGAAGCAGGAAAATCACTAAAAATAATGAGAGACCTTATTGGTAATGAAAAAATTGTAAGAAATAAATCTATACTGTCTTTGAAAAATTTATTTAAAAAATGATAGTATAAATATAAAAAAATATAAGGATAAAGAATTTTTTTAAAGAAGAAAGGGAAAAAATGTATATAAATCCAATAGTACAAGAAATAGAAATTTCAGATATAAGAAAAATACATGAGAAAATGCAGAACTATAAAAATGCACTGAACATGTCTATAGGGGAACCTGATATAGATGTTCCTTCAGAAATAAAGGAAGCAATTGCTTATCATGCATTAAATAGCCCTATAAAATATTCACCTGTAGGAGGTATGCCGGAATTAAGGGAAAAAATAGCTGAATTCTATAATAGAAAATTTCAAGGGGAGTTTTCCTCTGAAAATATTCATGTGACAGTAGGATCAACTGAAGGGCTGGCTTCTGTGCTTAAGACCATTTTGGCTGCTGGTGATGAAGTTATTATCCCCACTCCTGCTTATGTAGGATATGAACCGTTAATAAGGTTTGCAGAAGCAAAAACTATATTTGTTGACTTAAGGGAAAACAACTTTATACTTACAAAAGATATTTTAGAAAAAAATATTAGTGAAAATACTAAAATGATTATTCTTACTTATCCCAATAATCCTTCGGGAATAACATTACCTGAAAAAGAAATGAGGGCAATTGTA
>CAYYAV010000248.1:0-3138 GCA_964469865.1 uncultured Fusobacteriales bacterium
TCTTTGCCGTATCTTCCTCTATCTGTATCCTTTCAATCCCTACAGCTGATTCCTTCCCGCTGTTAGTTACTATATGCAGTTTCCCGTTTTCTGCATAAGGTCTGAAATACTGTGTTATCTGGTAGTTTTTTGGTGAGTCTGGATAGAAGTAGTTCTTCCTGTCAAACTGGCTTTCGCTGTTAATATCACATCCTAATGCCAGTGCAGCCTTTATTGCATAATCCAGTACTTTTTCATTCAGTTTCGGCAGTGCCCCCGGCTGTCCTGTACATATAGGGCAAGTTGATGTATTAGGTTTCTCATGGTCATAATCTGCATTACACGAACACCATACCTTTGTATTGGTTTTTAGCTGACAGTGCACCTCAAGTCCAATGACTGTTTCATATTCCATACTCATTTTTTTATTTTTTCCTTTCTTAATCTGTTATTTTTTTTCTATAAATTTTCTTTCCACTAAAGCATATTTATATGGATTTAGTGCTATTTTCATTAATTTAAAATTTTGTATTCCCAGAGGAACTCCTATTATTGTACAGCACAATAGTATACCTGATACTAAATGTGATATCGCCAGCCATATTCCAAACAATATTATCCAAAAAAATGCTGATACAGGTCTTGGTTTTTCACCTAGTTCCGACTTAAGTACAACTTCTTTACCAAATGGCATAATACACGAAGCTGCCATTTCAAAACAACCTCGTGAAAAAGGTATAGTAATTATAAATATTATGCAGAAAATACCTGCTATAATCCATTCAAAAGCAAGTACTAAACCACCCAAAAATAACCATATTATATTTAATATTAAACTCATTTATTGCCTCCTTAATTTTTTTATTTATTCTTTTAAAAATTTCTGAAATCTATTTCTAGAAGGTAACTTGCCTCTGTATAATTTATAATGTCAGATATCAATTCTTCGTAATCTGAAATTTTAAATTTTTCGATTATATTATTTGTCATTCGAGAAATTTCTTTTAATTTTGATTTTAATATTGTATATTTTTCAATATCTAATTTTTCTTTTTCAAGAGTGCTATTATCTATTTTTTCCATATTACTGATTGTAATCTCTAAAGATTTCTGAATTTTTTCTAAATTTTCAGCAAAACTTTTGTTTTCAACTTTTATAATTGTACCTAACCTATCAATTTCAAAATCAAAATCAGAAGCATATAATTCTTTTGTAAACATTTTTAAAAGTATTCTTGCTTTTAAAAATTCTACTTTTCCAACTAATCCTTCTTTTTCATTTTCTGTTATATCATTTTTATACAATGTCAAATCTTCTTGTAAAAATAAATTATATACTTCTTTATAACTTTCCCTTGTTTCTATATAATTATCCAAATATCTTTTGTCTAATTTTTTTCCTTTAGAAAAATTATCTTTTTTGTATTCTCCAGAATTATAATATTTTTTTATTTCTTCTATAAGTTTAATTTTTTCTTCTGATAAATCAATGAATTTTTTATATTTTTCATCTAACTCTTTACCTTTTTCATCAATTCCTTTGCTTAAAATTGCTTCAACTCCAGGTATGATTTCATTTTTAAATGAATCATAAATATTTCCGAATTTTTCTTCAAAAGTTCTAATATCCTCATTAAATAAAGCAATTTTTTCTTCATCTGTTTCAAATTCCCTGTCTGTATTCATAAATGCAATCAAATATTGTTCATATAAATAATCATATCCAAATATCATTGTAAAATCATCTATTCCAATACTATAATAATTAAACTTTTCAGGGTCATTTTTATAATAATCTATTGCTTGTTTTAAAACTTCTGAATCACTATTTTCAAAATTTATTTCACTCTTTTCTTTATTTTCTTTGTTATCTTCTGAACTATCTTTATCACAACTTCCCAATAAACATAATCCCAATATTAAAAATAAAATTAGTAGTATTTTCTTTTTCATAAATACCTCCGATTATTATTGTATTTACACCTCAGGGTACTCAATCTTCCCTCTTACTTCCTCAAATCTATTTGCCACATTAAATAGCAAATCTTCTCTAAAATAATTTCCAATAAACTGTACTCCAACCGGAAGACCCTCTACAAATCCCGCAGGCACTGAAATTGCAGGAAGCCCAGCCATATTTATTGAAACTGTAAAAATATCTCCCAGGTACATCTGTACCGGATCAGTATTCTTTTCTCCTTTTTTGAAAGCCGTTGTCGGTGAAACTGGTGTTAAAATTATGTCAACTTCTGAAAGAACTCGCAAAAAATCATCTCTTATAAGTCTTCTAACTTGTGAAGCCTTTTTATAGTAGGCATCATAAAATCCTGAACTTAACACATAATTTCCTATCATAATTCTACGCTTCACTTCATCTCCAAAGCCTTCAGTTCTTGATTTCACATACATCTCTTCAATATTTTCATCGCTTTTTCTGACTCCATATCTTACTCCGTCATATCTTGACAGATTTGAAGCTGCTTCAGCTGATGAAATAATATAGTAAGTTGAAATTGCATATTTTGAATACGGTAACTCCACTTCCTTGATTTCTGCCCCTAATTCCTTCAGTTTTTCTACAGCGTTCATTATCACTTCTTTAATATCTTTGTCCAGATTCTCAGAAAAATATTCTTTTGGAAGTCCTATTTTCAAGCCTTTTATATCATTTCCCAAAACTTTCAGATAATCTGGAACTTCTATATCCGATGTTGTCGGATCATTTTCATCATATCCTGAAATTATCTGCATTATTCTTGCCAGATCTTCTGTTGACTTTGCCAATGCACCGATCTGGTCAAGCGATGAACCGAATGCCATAAGTCCATATCTTGATACTCTTCCATAAGTCGGTTTTATTCCAACTGTTCCAGTAAGTGCCGCCGGCTGTCTGATACTTCCTCCTGTATCTGTACCAAGAGCTATTGGAACTTGTCCTGCTGCAACTGCTGCTGCTGATCCTCCGCTGCTTCCCCCTGGCACTCTTTCCAAATCCCAAGGATTAGACACTGCTTTTATACTTGAATTTTCATTAGAAGACCCCATTGCAAATTCATCCATATTAGCTTTTCCTACTATTACAACCCCTGCTTCCTTCAGTTTTTTCACAACAGTTGAGTCATAAACACCCACATAATTTTTTAAAATTTGTGATGAAGC